>JAYEMC010000023.1:0-6498 GCA_034717935.1 Pseudomonadota bacterium
TTTGAACGGATGTCGGGCTACTATCTGCCGATCTACAACGGTTCGGTAATTGCTTATGCCGAATCAATCGAGATGGTTTCGCAGAATATGAGTGAGGTGCATCCTACTCTTATGATCAGTGTACCGCGCCTTTTTGAGAAAATTTATGACCGTATCTATGATGGCGCCCAGCAAAGTACAGGGATCAAAAAACGACTTGTTTTCTGGGCTTTTGGCGTAGCTGATCAGATTTCCGCCTGTAAACGTGAGGGGCGTAATCCAAGTGGTTGGTTGAACTGGCAAAATGGTCTGGCAAAGAAGCTGGTTTTTGCTAAACTTGGGGATAAACTGGGTGGCAGTTTACGTTTTTTTGTCTCGGGGGGGGCTCCTCTGCCCCAGAAAGTCGCCGAATTTTTTTATGGTACCGGTTATCCTATTTATGAAGGCTATGGTCTGACGGAAACCTCTCCGGTAATGACGGCCAACTATCCTTCACACATTAAATTCGGCACTGTGGGGCGGCCTATCGAAGGTGTTGAAGTCAAGATTGCCGAGGACGGTGAAATTCTCACCAAAGGCCCCAATGTCACTATTGGTTACTATAATAACAAGGCGGCTACCGATGAAGCTTTCGTCGACGGCTGGTTTTGTACCGGGGATGTTGGTGAACTTGACAGCGAAAATTACTTGAAAATTACCGATCGTAAAAAGGATCTCATTGTTACCGCCGGGGGTAAAAATATCGCGCCCCAGCATCTCGAAAACCTGCTCAAAATGGATAAGTATATTACCGAAGTGATGCTTCATGGCGACCGGAAAAAGTTTATCTCAGCTTTGTTGGTACCAGATTTCGAGAAGGTTGAAGAGTATGCCTTGAAAAATGACATCCTTTTTACTGATGTCAAGGGCTTGCTCGAAAATCCGGAAATCCGGGCCATGCTTGGCCGGCGGATAGATAAAGTTCATCAAGAGCATGAGATCCCCGGTTACGAGCAGGTCAAAAAGTTTGTCGTCATGAACAAAGAGTTTACGATGGACAATAACGAAGTGACTCCGACCTTAAAACTAAAACGTAAGATTGTAACCGCTAAATTTCAAAAGGAGCTTGATGCCCTTTATGAAGAATAAGCCAACAGACCAGGATTGTCGGGAGGTTAAAGGGGTTCCCGATGATCCTCGCAAACGGGTAAAATATCTGGCGATTATTGAAGCGGCTCTGGAAGCTTTTTCAGAGTACGGTTATCACGACTGCCCGGTTTCAAAAATCGCCAAAAAGGCCAATGTTGCGGACGGAACGATCTACCTCTATTTTGCCAATAAAGAGGAGGTTCTGGTTTCCGTCTTTCAGGAGAAAATCAATCGTCTGATCAGCGATGTTGAAAAGTTGACCACTGACTGCAGTGATGCGTGGGAGAAAATTGAGGTTCTGATTCGTTACCACTTGACGAATATGGGAAACGATCCCGTATTAGCAAATTTTTTACAGATTCAATTGCGTCAGTCAAGCAGCAAAATTCGCCAGGGAATTGCTGAGCCTTTGCGTAAATTTTATCGGCTTATCGAGAGCTTTGTCGCAGATGGACAAAAACAGGGAGTGATTGACTCCTCCCTTAATGCCAATATTGCCCGTAAAGTGATTTTCGGCAGTATCGATGAGGTTGTCAGTTGTTGGGTTTTGAGTCGTCGTCGTTATGATCTCAAGGAGAGAATTGATGATGTCGTTTATATTTTACAGCGGGCTTTGCTCTCTGAACCTGTTTAATCTTTTGCTGACATTTTTTTACCATAAAAATGAATGAGTGATCAGTCATTAATTAATTGAATTCAGAAAATTAATCTTTTAGCCATCTAATATCAGAAGTCATTAAACGACTGAAAAAGGAGAAAAACCATGGGAAACGGATTGGTAAATGTCAGAGATCAGAAATTTATTCTTTTTGAGCAGATTGGCATCGATAAGCTCTTTAAGTCTGAGAAATATGGTGATTATACATCGGATGACGCAAATATGATGCTTGGTGAAGCTGAGAAACTGGCGGTTAATGTGATGGAACCGACCTATGCCCAAGGCGACCAGGAGGGTTGTACCTTTGTTGACGGTAAGGTCAAAGCGCCGGCCTGTTTTCACGATGCCTATAAGAAAATCTGTGAAGCGGGTTGGAACTCCGCCGCAAGAGATCCTGAAGTTGGTGGTCAGGGGATGCCGTTAAGCCTGTTTACTGCTTGCGCCGAACTCTTTAACGCGGCCAATTTTCCTTTAATGATGTATCCTGGTTTAACCTGCGGGGCGGGGGCTCTGGTTGAGAAATTCGGCACAGATGAACAGAGGGAAAAGTACATGGTTAAAATGTATACCGGTGAATTTGGCGGGACTATGGGGCTGACTGAACCGGGCGCCGGCAGCGATGTCGGGGCTTTGCGCACCAAAGCTGTAAAACAGGCGGATGGGACTTACTTGATCAGCGGGACGAAGATGTTTATCTCCAGTGGTGATCATGATTTGACCCCGAACAATATTCATGCGGTTCTGGCGCGAATCGAAGGTGATCCGGCCGGTACCGAAGGTATCTCGATCTTTATTGTTCCGAAAATAATGGTTAATGATGATGGTTCACTGGGTGAGCCTAATGATGTTATTACCGGCAACATCGAGCACAAGATGGGGATTAAGGGATCAGCTACTTGTACATTGAATTTTGGAGAAGAAGATAAATGTTATGGTGAACTTTTGGGTCGTGAACGCCAGGGCATGGCGATCATGTTTCATATGATGAATGAAGCTCGTCTTGAGGTCGGTATTCAGGGCTTGGGTTGCGCTACGGCCGCTTACGAACATGCTCGTGATTATGCTCGTGAACGAATTCAGAGTCGGGCAATCTGGGACATGACTAACCCCGAAGCAAAACCTGTAACCATTATTGAACATCCTGATGTGCGTCGTACTTTATTGTGGATGAAATCATACGTTGAGGGTATTCGGGCCCTTAATTACTATGTCGCCTACGCTTTTGATCAGGCCGAGAGTTCTGCAGATGCTGCCGAGAAGAAAAAATGGAATGGGGTTGTCGAACTCCTGACCCCGGTCTGCAAAGCCTTTTCCACCGATAAATCAATTGAGATCTGCTCTTTTGCTATCGATATTTACGGCGGTTACGGCTACTGCTCGGAGTATCCGGTCGAACAGTATCTGCGTGATGCTAAAATCACCACTATCTACGAAGGTACCAACGGCATTCAGTCTCTCGATCTGGTTGGCCGTAAACTGTCCCAGAATCGGGGCCAGAATTTGAAAAATATGTTTGACGAGATTGGCAAAACCGCAGCTGCTGTCGGAGCTGATCCCGAGTTGCAATTGCTGGGTGCTTCTCTGGGTAAAGCCGCACAGGCGGTAGGCGGGGTTACACTCCAGTTTAAAGATTGGGCCGATGGCGCCAGTATGGTTCTGGCAGTTTTAAATGCTCGCCCCTTCCTCGAAGTTTTTGGTGATGTTCTGGTTGGCTGGCAGTTGGTACAGGGTGCCCAGGTTGCTTTGGCTGCGTTAAATAAAATCTACGCCGAAGCCGGGGCCCAGACGCAAGCCGAACGCCGGGCATTTGCCCGAAATAACAGCGAAGCCGCATTTTACGAAGGTAAAATTGCCAGTGCCCGCTATTTTGCCAGCACCATTCTTCCGACGATTAAGGGACGCTGTCTCGGTATTCATGCTGGAGATCGGACTCCGATCGAAATGCTCGATGCATCGTTTGGGTAATGAAAGGCAGGCACAAATGCACAAAGGCACAAAGTTTTAGAGGTGTGAATTGAGAACATATCGTGATTTAATGGTGTGGCAGAAAGCTATGCAGCTTGTGACTGAAGTAAGAGAAATTGAAAGAATGCTAAGCAGTCTGATAAATAAAATTATCGCTTGAAAACTTTGTGCCTCTGTGCCTTCAGCCTTTGTGCCTTTTTCACTAAAATTATTTTTATCGAATAGTGTAAACTTTAAGATAAACTAATGTAAAAAACAAGGAGACCCAAAACATGACTTACCAAATTAAAAAAGCGGCGGTTCTTGGGGCCGGAGTGATGGGAGCAACGATTGCTGCCCATCTCGCGAATGCCGGGATTGAGTGTCTTTTGCTTGATATTGTCCCTTTTGAACTGAAACCAGCAGACGAGGCCAAAGGTTTGACCAAAGAGAGTCCGGCCTGGCGCAATAGTTTTGCGGAAGCCGGCCTGAAAGGGGCGATTAAGTCTAAACCCGCCTCATTTTATGCAAAATCTGTTGCAAAACTGGTCAAAACCGGTAATTTTGAAGATGATCTTGATAAATTGACCGGAGTTGATTGGGTTATCGAAGTTGTCATCGAAAATCTGAAAATCAAACATGAACTTCTGGCCAAAGTCGAAAAAGTGATTGGCCCTAACTGTATTCTCTCGAGCAACACTTCGGGGTTGCCGATCAATGAGGTTGGATCACAGCTCTCGGCTTCGGTCAAAGAACGTTTCCTGGGGACTCATTTTTTCAATCCGCCGCGCTACATGAAACTATTGGAGATCATTTCCGGCCCCGAAACTAAACCTGAAGTTCTTGATTTCATGTCAAATTTCGGTGAAGAAGTCCTCGGTAAAGGGATTGTTGTCTGTAAAGATGTGCCCAATTTTATTGCTAACCGGATTGGGGTATTTGATATTTCCAATGCTATAACAATTATGCTGGAGATGGAGCTGACGATCCCTGAACTTGATGCGATTGTCGGCAAAGCCCTGGGCCGGCCTGGTTCGGCGATCTGTGGAACCATGGATCTGGTTGGTCTTGATACCGGCATGCATGTCATGAAAAATCTCTATGACGCCGTGCCTGATGATGAGATGCGGGATATCTTTCAGGCTCCCGACTTCATGGTGAAAATGATTGAGAGTGGAAAGCTCGGCAACAAAACTCGCCAGGGTTATTACAAGAAAACCAAGGATGCGAAAGGGAAAAAAGTAAAACTTGCTCTCGATTACAATACTAATGAGTATGTCGCTTTTTCCAAGCCCCGTTTTGATGAGCTTAAGGAAGCCCGTAAAACGCCGGGTGGTTTTGCCGCCAGCTTGAAGTATCTCTTCAATAGTCCCGGAAAAGTCGGCGATGTCGTTCGTGCTTATCTCTGTCGCAATTTTCTCTACGCCGCTAACCGGATTCCCGAGATCAGTGATCAGATTAACGCTATCGATGACGCCATGAAGTGGGGCTACAATCATAAACTCGGCCCCTTTGAACTTTGGGATATGGTTGGGCTTGAGGGTACGGTTGAGGTCTTCAAAAGTTTGAAGATGAAATTGCCCAAAGCGATAACGGCGATGCTCAAAGCCGGTCATAAGAGTTTTTATGAAAAACGCGAAGACGGTCTCTATGTTTATGATTTAGCGGCCCAAAGTTATAGCAAAATTGAATCGAATGCTAAAATCATTCTCTTGCCCGTCGTGAAAGCGGCCGGTGGTGTGGTTGCAACTAATCCCGGGGCCTCTCTGGTTGATCTCGGTGACGGTATCGCTTGTGTTGAGTTCCATAGCAAAATGAATGCGATTGATGCCGATGTTGTTGGTATGCTTAATCAGGCTTGTGATATTGTCGAAAAAGATTTCAGCGGTCTGGTAGTAGCTAATCACGCCACTAACTTTTCGGTCGGGGCCAACCTTTTTGAGGTTTTTGTGACGATCCAAAAGGGTGACTGGGATATCCTTGATACCATGATAAAAGGTTTTCAAGATTGTAATATGCGCTTAAAGTATCTCAGTAAACCGGTGGTTACAGCGCCGGCCGGGATGGCTTTGGGCGGTGGTTGCGAAATTTCGATGCATGGTGATCGTTGCCAGGCTACCGGTGAGACCTATATGGGGCTGGTTGAAGTCGGAGTCGGTGTTATTCCGGCCGGCGGCGGCACCAAAGAGCTGATGATTCGGGCGACCGAGGGTATTCCTGATGGGACTATTGCTAATGGCCTCAATTTGCAGACCTATTACCAGAAGGTTTTTGAAACTATCGGGATGGCCAAAGTTGCGACCAGTGCTGTAGAAGCCAAAGAGCACGGTTTTATTCGCAAGAGTGAAGGTTTAAGCATGAATCGTGACCATCAGATCTACGAGGCTAAACAGATTGCTCTGGGAATGTCGTACTTTTATAAAAAACCACTTTCACCTATGATTCCGGTGATGGGTGACAATTTCAGAGGGATGATCGACTCGGTTCTCTATAATATGCGGGCCGGCAACTACGTCTCTGAGTATGATTGCCATGTTGCCGGTAAAGTCGCTAATGTCCTTTCCGGCGGCGACTGCGCCGAAGGCAGTTATGTCAGCGAACAACTCGTACTTGATCTTGAACGAGAGGCTTTCTTAAGTCTCTGCGGCGAAGCTAAAACTCAAGATCGGATCATGTATATGCTGAAAAACGGCAAACCGCTTAGAAACTAAGTTATCAATAAAATTAAGAGATGAAAAATTAGATTGTGATAATTATGGCAAATTAAAATGTTCAGATGCGAGGCGCCC
>JAYEMC010000024.1:0-6443 GCA_034717935.1 Pseudomonadota bacterium
GTACTCCCTTGGATCAGGCGGTTGCCGATATCAAGCAGGCCACTCGCCGTTACGCCAAACGTCAGTTGACCTGGTTTCGTAACGATAAATATGCTTGTGGGGTTGAAGTTTCCGACTGGCAAAAAATACTTGCTATGATAAGTGAATTTGAAAATAATCAGATATCTTCTTTTTGACTCAACGAATTTATGTTTTGTCTCGGTTGGGGTCATTGCTGGTAAAAGGTGCGTCAGCACCCCAGCTGTGACCCCATTTATGAGGGCGAAGCAAAATCTGTTACTGTTTGTTGTTGGTTAATGTTTGATGGTGAGCATGTGTATAAAAAATTAATTACTGTTTTTAATGAATCGATGGCCCAGTTTCGTTCTACGGAACATATCTTTATGGTGATTGTCGCCGTGATCATCGGTGTTCTGGGCGGTTTTGGCGCTGTCGGCATTCAGTATCTGATTAAATTTTTCAGTCAGCTTTTCTGGGGCATCGGCGAACTTGATTTGGAGTATCTTAAAGATGTCCCTTTCTATCTGAAAATTGTCATACCTACCGGTGGCGCTTTTCTGGTTGGCTTGATTGTCTTCTTTTTTGCTCCCGAAGCCAAAGGTCATGGGGTGCCGGAAGTAATGGAAGCTATAGCTTTACGTGATGGTCGGATTCGTCCTCGGGTGGCTGTGGCCAAGCTCTTGGCTTCATCAATCTGTATAGCATCGGGAGGCTCGGTTGGTCGCGAAGGGCCGGTTATTCAGATCGGCTCTTCAATCGGTTCTACAGTGGGCCAGTTTCTTAAAGTCAATGCTCAGCGAACTAAGGTTTTTGTTGCCTGTGGCGCGGCGGCAGGGATCGCTGCCGCTTTTAACGCGCCGATGGCCGGAGCTCTTTTCAGTGTCGAGATTATCCTGGCCGATTTTGGCGTTGCCCAGTTTAGTCCGATTGTTATCTCGTCAGTGATGGCAACTGTGGTCTCCCGCCATTTTCTTGGCAATTTCCCGGCTTTCGAGGTGCCGGCTTATCATCTGGTCAGTCCGATTGAACTGATCCCTTATGCCATTTTAGGATTGCTCTCGGGTCTGGTAGCTCTGCTTTTTACTCAGGTTTTATGTTTTTCCGAAGATTTTTTTGATGATCATCTCAAACTTCCGGGGGTTGTTAAAACCGTTATCGGGGGCTTTCTCCTTGGTTGTTTCGGACTTTTGGCCCCGGGGGTCTATGGGGTGGGCTACAACAGCATGAATCTGGCTCTGCTCGGACAGCTTTCGTGGGTGCTGATGCTGGGTCTGGTTTTTGCTAAGATTATAGCAACCAGTTTAAGCCTTGGTTCGGGGGGCTCCGGCGGAATTTTCGCACCATCTCTTTTTATCGGGACGATGACCGGTGGTTTTTTTGGCGCCTTGGTTCATAAGCTGATACCGACCATGTCGGCCTCCTCCGGGGCCTATGCCATGGTTGGCATGGGGGCGGTGGTTGCCGGTGCGACCCATGCGCCGATTACGGCAATCCTGATCATTTTTGAAATGACCAATGATTATAAAATTATCCTGCCCCTGATGATCTCGACGATTATTGCCACGTTGTTGACGACTAAATTGAAGAAGGAGTCGATCTATACGATAAAATTGGTGCGGCGTGGGGTCGATCTTTTTCGTGGTCGGGAGCTAAATGTGCTGCGCTCTTTGAAGGTTGCCGATTTTTGCGAAGAGAAACCCAAAACTATCGCTCCGGGTCTCGGTTTTCGTCAATTGTTGGAACTGGTGGTCAATTTCCCTAACGCTTCTTACTATTTGGTTAATGAGCAAAAAAAGTTTTTTGGGGTGGTCTCTTTGCAGGAGGTACGCCAAGCGATTCTTGATCAGGATGATCTCAGTGACCTGCTGGTTGCCGCTGATCTGGCGACTACCGGGGTGCCGTCGGTCACTATGACCAGTGATCTCGATCAGGTGATGAAACTCTTCGGTCATACCGATCACCGCGAACTGCCGATTCTGGATCCGGACAGTGGTGAACTGGTTGGGGCTATCCGGCAGCGGGAGGTTACTGAAGCCTATAACCGGGAAATTGTTAAACGTAGCCTTGGGGCCGAGATCTCATCTTCGGTACAGGTTTTAGACAAAGTTGAAGAGATCGATCTTTTGGATGGCTATGTGATGGCTGAAGTTCAGGCCCCGGTGACGTTTGTCGGGCAGAGTCTTAAGACTCTGGATGTTCGTTCCCGTCTGGGCCTGCAGGTAATGATGTTTAAACGTCGTGAACAAAAAGAGGGCGAGGTTCAGCGTTTTCGCCAACTGGTTCCCGGGCCGGATGAAATTGTCCAGGCCGGAGATCGTTTGGTAGTTTTGGGCCGGAGTCAGGATGTTGATGTTTTTCGCAATATGTAATGGATGGGTATTTATGAAAAATGAGATTGAGGTAAAAATCATCCGCTGTCGGCTTAAAGCTCGTTTGCCGCGTTATATGACGGAACAGGCGGCCGGGATGGATCTGTATGCCGTACTTGACGATGATCTGGTTCTATCACAAGGCCGGCGGGTGATGGTGCCGACCGGAATTGCGATTGCTCTGCCGTCGGGTTATGAGGCGCAGGTGAGGCCGCGCAGTGGTCTTGCTCTAAAGCACGGGGTCACCTTGGTGAACTCTCCGGGAACCATTGATGCCGATTATCGGGGAGAAATTTCCGTGATTATGATTAATCATGGCGAAACGGATTTTATTATTAGTGATGGCGAGCGAATTGCCCAAATGATTGTTGCCCCGGTTTCACGTTGTAATTGGAATCTGGTTGAAAATCTTGAGGACAGTAAACGTGGTCGCGGCGGCTTTGGTCACACAGGAGCAAATTAACTATGGGAAAAAGAGTTTTAGTAACCGGTGGGGCCGGTTTTATCGGTAGTCATCTTTGTCGTTATCTGCTGGCTCAGGGGCATGAAGTTCTTTGTCTTGATAATTTTTTTACCGGTCGTAAAGGCAATATTGATGAGCTTGTTGACCGGCACGATTTTGAGTTGATCCGCCATGATATTACTGAACCGATTCTTTTGGAAGTTGATCGGATCTACAACCTTGCCTGTCCCGCTTCGCCGGTTCATTATCAGTATAATCCGGTAAAGACGGTCAAGACTAATGTCATGGGGGTTATCAATATGTTGGGGCTGGCCAAAAGGGTCAGAGCCCGGATTTTACAGGCTTCGACCTCGGAGGTCTACGGCGACCCTAAGGTTCACCCTCAGACCGAGAGTTATTGGGGGCATGTCAACCCGATTGGTCTGCGCAGCTGTTATGATGAAGGTAAAAGGGTGGCTGAAACCTTGATGATGGACTACCATCGTCAGAATAAGGTTGATATCAGAATAGCGCGGATTTTCAATACCTACGGCCCGAATATGTTGGTTGATGATGGTCGTGTGGTCAGTAACTTTATTGTTCAGGCTCTGCGCGGTGAAGATCTGACGATCTACGGCGATGGTCGCCAAACCCGCTCTTTCTGTTATGTCGATGATCTGGTGATAGCTCTCTATTGTCTTATGGAATTTGATCACTTTGCCGGGCCGGTTAATCTTGGTAATCCTTGCGAGTTTACGATGTTGGAACTGGCTGAGCTGGTTCTGGAATTGACCGGCAGCCAAGCCAAAATAAGCTACCTGCCGCTGCCCGAAGATGATCCGGTACAGCGCCGTCCGGATATCTCCAAGGCCAAAAGTCTGATTGACTGGACGCCGAAAGTGCAACTCAGAGAGGGCCTGCAACAGGCCATTAACTATTTTAGCCGGGCGCTTGAGTAAATATCATGTTCAATAAACGTCCGACAGTAGCCGAAATCGATCTTTCTGCATTAGTTCACAATTATGCTGCTTTGCAAGCCTGTGCCTATCCGGATGTGGCAGTGATTCCGGTGATCAAAGCCGATGCTTATGGTCACGGGGCGTTGCCGATTGCCGCCTGCCTGGCTACGGTCGGGGTGCCCGGTTTTGCCGTGGCCACCGTAAACGAAGCCCAAGCCCTTAAAGATTTCGGTATTAAAGAGAGCATCTTGATCCTGGGAGCCCTTTATGAAGAGGATCTGCCGCTGGTTTTAAGGGGCGGGATAGTGCCGGTACTCTGGGAGCCGGAGAGCGCTCAGCGGCTTTCCGCTTTTGCTCAGCAAGAGGGAGAAATAGTTGATGTTCAGGTCAAAATCGATACCGGTATGAGCCGGGCCGGGGTGCTTGAAAACGAAGCCCTTGTCTTTATATCGCTAGTTAAAGAGTTGCCGGGGGTAAATCTGGTTGGTCTGCTCTCGCATCTGGCAGTAGCCGATGGTGAAAAAGCCTGGGAGAGGCGTTACACCGAGAAGCAGGCGCAAGCTTTTGCCGCAGTTTGCACTAGCACTTCAGAGGCCGATTCACCATCTTTGTCCCTTCACTTAGCCAATAGTGCCGGTCTTATAAGATATGATTTTCCCGCTTGTAATCAGGCCCGGGCTGGGATCGCTCTCTATGGTTCATATCCCGATGCGGGGTTACGGGACAAGATTGATTTGCGACCGGTGATGAGCGTGAAAAGTGGAATTGTTCTGCTTAAAACTCTTAAACCGGGCTCAAGTGTCAGTTATGGCTGTACCTATACGGCTCGGGAAGAGATTGCTATTGCCCTCTTGCCGATTGGTTATGCCGATGGTTTAAGGCGCTCTCTTTCGGGCCGGGGCGAAGTCCTGATTCGCAGTCAACGGGCCCCGATTATCGGGCGGGTCTGTATGGACTGGACGATGGTTGATGTGACCGATATTGAAGGGGTTTCCATCGGTGATGAAGTGGTAATTCTCGGAACCCAAGGGGGTGAAGAGATCAGTGCCGAAGAGCTGGCCGCCACTCTGGGGACAATTTCATATGAGGTTTTTTGTGCCTGGAGTCCCCGGGTCAGGCGTCAATATCTGCGTTGTGAGCGATAGCGAGGAAGTACCCTTACAGTTACAAAAAAACGTCATTTCGGTTTTTTTGGAGAAAGTACTATGAGAGTAAAGGTTTGCCGAAAATTGTGCTGCTGCGGATTCATCATTCTCTTCGGGTGAGGAAAAAGTTGATTTTAAGATTGACGATTTGCTCTATCGATTTTCAATCGACGGTTCAGTCGGGGAAATTCAATTAGAATTCTTATTAAAGCTGTGTTGTGGTGGACGATGGCGCGGGAAAGACGTAAAGGGATTGTTGGTCGGGTGAAGCGGCGTCTGGGCCGGGCTCTGGCTGATTATGCGATGACGGCGGATGGCGATACTTTGTTGGTTGCTCTATCCGGGGGCAAGGATAGTCTCGCGCTGCTGCATATTTTGCAAACCCGGAAAAAATGGATTCCGATTACATATCATTTGCGGCCGGTTCATGTGACGCTGGGAGAGTGCGAGGATCGGCAGCGGGTTGCGCGCCTTTTCGACCAGGTTACGGCTTTGGGTTTGCAATTGGAAGTGATTGAAACCGATATAGCCGATCGTTTAGCCCATCATGATTTGCCGGAAAGTCCATGCTTTCATTGTTCCCGCTGGAAACGTAAAGCTCTTTTCGACTATGCCGCTAAACACGCGGTCAGCAAAATAGCCTTTGGCCATCATCGTGATGACATTCTGGAAACAGCGCTCCTGAATCTTTTTTATGGCAGCAGTTTCAGTACTATGCGTCCCCATCAAGAGCTCTTTTTCGGGCGTTTGACAATTATCCGGCCGCTGGCCTATCTTGATGAAGATGAGGTTGTCGCCTACTGTCGCCATCATGGTTTGCCGACCGATTCCCTGCCTTGCCGCTTCCAGAAAGCGACCGGCAAAAGAGAAGCTATGAGAGAGTTGCTGGCTAATTTACAGAGAGATAATGCCAAAGTTAAAAATAGTCTTTTTCATGCCTTGCACAATGTCAGAGAAGAGTATCTGTTAGGAAATTAATTAGTGGAAACATGAGATTTTGACAGTTGACAAATATAAGCGTATCGTCTTTTTTACTGGGGTGGGCATTTCGGTTGAAAGTGGAATTCCGACCTATCGCGGAGTCGGTGGCGTTTGGAAAGAGTACAATTATCAGGATTACGCTTGTCAAGAAGCTTTTCTTCGAAATTCCGTTAAAAGAGCGTAAATGCAGCGATAATGCTTGGTGGCGGCCCGATATTATTTGGTTCGGCGATTCTTTAAATCAATAAACCATTAATACTGCTCTGAATGCTCTTAAAAAATGCAATCATTAATGAATCCCTGGCCAGAAACAAATACACCTATTTTGCAGAAATTGCGCGAAAAGAGGGGTATCATTATGTTGCAAAAATCTTAGACGAAACCCCCCTGTGTTAGGGTAGTTGTCACCTGAAGTGAACGGCCATTTGCTCAGGTGAAGGAGGAATCTTACCCGAGTCAATAACTCAGGCTCATAAATACATATTTGAATATGTACCAAACCAATACAGTGTTACACCGGAAAATCTTAAAAAAGTCGATGCTATTG
>JAYEMC010000025.1:0-6371 GCA_034717935.1 Pseudomonadota bacterium
TGAAAAAATGGAGCGTGGCCTGCTTAATCCTGAAGGTGCTAAGGTTGCGGGAACCCGCTTTGCCCCATTGCCGACGACAGTTGCAGAAACCGGCAAAACCGGGACAACGACCACCTCCGTGCAACAAGTGGACATTGATAACCAGGGTTTCCTGCTCTCGGAAATCACGCTGCCGCCTCAAATGGTTATCTTCGGCGGCGGCCATCTGGCTCTGCCGCTGGCTGAAATGGCGAGTTGGTGCCGTTTTTCGGTTACGGTCGTCGACGACCGGCCGGAGTTCTCCGACCCGCAACGATTTCCGGCTGCCGACACGGTAACGACGGCTCCGATGGAAGAGATCCACGAACTCTACACTCCCGGCCCCAACACCTACCTGGTGCTTATCACCAGAGAACATAAACATGACTATATTTTATTAAAACAGCTTCTCGGCACTGAATATGCTTACCTTGGCATGATCGGGAGTCGGCGGCGTACCAGCCAGGTGAAACAACGGCTTATTGACGAAGGCTTCAACCCGGATGAGATTAAGCAACTCTACTCGCCGATCGGCCTGACCATCGGAGCCCAAACTCCGGCTGAAATTGCGATCAGCATTATGGCGGAGATTATTGAGACCAGGCATAAAGTTAAAAAATAGGAGTTAAACAGATGAAGAAAGAGTTAATCACCCTTAATATCAACGGCGACGATCACGAGATTGCCGTTCATCCCTGGCGCACCTTGAATGAAGTGTTACGGGATCAATTGCACCTGACCGGAACTAAGCTGGGGTGCGCTACCGGCGACTGCGGTGCCTGTACGGTGCTTATCGACGACCAGAGCGTCTCCTCCTGCCTGACTTTGGCGGTTGAGGTCGAAGGCCGCAAAATCACAACCATTGAAGGATTGGCCCCACAAGCTGTCGCTAATAGCGATCTGGAAAACTGCGAGCTCAATCCGATTCAAGAATCGTTTATTAGCAAAGGTGCTATCCAGTGCGGCTTCTGCAGCCCCGGCATGATTATGTCGAGCAAATTTTTACTCGACCATACACCTAACCCCAGTGAAGACGAAATTCGTGCGGGTCTCTCCGGCAATCTCTGCCGCTGTACCGGCTACAACAAAATTGTCGACGCTATCGCCGATGCGGCCGAAAAACTTTCGCCGACTGAATAACAAAATTAAGGAGAAAAACCTTGAGTTTACCCCAATTCACATTTCTGATGCCGACCAGCTTGAGTGAGGCTTGCGCTTTACTTGAAGAACATCAGGGAAAAATCAAGATCAAAGCCGGCGGTACCGATATGATCGTCCGCCTTTCGCATCGCGCTGTCAAACCTGATTACCTCATGGCCTTAAAAAAGATCCCCGATCTTAACAAAATCAGTTACTGCCCGGAAGCGGGCCTCACGATCGGCGCTCTTGCCCTTTTACGCGAAGTTGAAATCAGTCCGCTAGTCCTTAAACAAGCCCCAATGCTGGCTCGCGCTGCCCATGCAACGGCCACAGTTCAAATCCGCAATATGGGAACGGTTATGGGTAATGTCTGCAACGCTTCACCCTCAGCCGACAACATCCCGACTTTAGTGGCTATGAATGCGACAATTGTCGCTTCATCCGGCGATCAGGAGCGTGAAATTCCGATTGATGAATTTTTTCTCGGCCCCGGTCGCAGCGCCTTGCAAGCTAATGAAATTGCTACCGCTATTAAAGTGCCCGCACTGGCTGCAAAAAGCGGCGTCAGCTATCAAAAGATTTCACCGCGCTCCAAAGTCGATATAGCAGCGGTCAATATCGGAGCTCTGGTTACCCTTGATGAAGCGGGTAAATGCAAAGCCGTCCGCATCTCGATGGGAGCAGTTGGCCCAACCCCGCTACGGGCCAAGCAGGCCGAAGAATTTCTCCTTGAAAAAGAGATCACGGATGAAACCTTGGCCGAAGCCGGCCGCTTGGCCGCCGAAGATGCTTCACCAATCACCGATGTCCGCGCCAGTCGCGAATACCGTAAGTTGATGGTTGAAGTCATGACCACCAGAGCCCTGAAAGAAGCCTCCAGCTTAGCTGTTAACTAGTGCGCGACCGAAAACCGCCAATTTTCTCGATTGCTGCGTTAGGCTCAAATTTTAATCCTCGGAATACTTAGTGTATGCCTGTGGTTAAAATATTCGCCTGCCTTGCACTCAGTAAAATTGTCAGATTTTCGGCCAAGCACTAACTAAGAAGGGAAGGGTTGACTGTCAAGAATAAAGATTTGACCCCACCCTCTTTTTATAAAAAGGATTATCCCTATGAGCACAGATCATAATTTCTCGGTTGTGGGCAAAAGCCTGCCCCGATCCGACGCCCGGATCAAGGCGGTTGGCGCGGCCCAGTACGCTGATGATATCTTCCTGCCCGGTATGCTTTATGGCAAACTCCTACGCAGTCCCGTGGCCCACGCCCTGATCAAAAGTATTGATACCAGTGCGGCCGAAGCCCTGCCCGGAGTCAAATGCGTTATCACCGGTCAGGATATCCCAAAGATCAAATATGGCAACTGGCGCCTGGTTCCGGAAAGTCAGGATGAATTCGCTTTGGCCATCGACAAGGTGCGTTTCATCGGTGATGAAGTCGCCGCCGTTGCCGCCCTCGATAAAGACAGCGCCGAAGAGGCCATCCGCCTGATCAAGGTTGAGTACGAAGAACTCCCCGGAGCCTACTCAGTCGAAGAGTCTCTGGCCGATGGCGGCCCGGTAATCCACGACGAATACAAACAAGATACCCCCAACATCAGCCTCGACCGAAAAATTGAGTATGGCGAGCTCGATAAAGCCTTTGCCGAAGCTGATCTCATTTTAGACGATCACTTTACGGTTCACGCTACCAGCCACGCCTACATGGAACCTTGCGCTTGCGTCGCTGAATATGATCATGACGGCCGCCTGACGATCTGGACTTCAACTCAAGCCCCCTACTTTGTCCAATGCCTGCTGGCTTCAACCATGGAGATGCGGGAAAATGACATCCGCGTCATCAAACCTTTTGTCGGCGGTGGTTTCGGCGGCAAAATGGAGATGCGCCCCTGGGAATTTTGTGCCGCTTTCATCGCCCGCAAACTTGGTCGACCGGTGAAATTCACCCTGACTCGCGAAGAAGAACTGGCCACCGGCCGCCGCCGCCATCCGATGAATATCCACTCCAAAGTCGCTTTCAGTAAAGATGGTATGATTTTGGGCAAGGAGTTCAACGTTCACCTAGACGGTGGAGCTTACAACAGCATGGGGCCAACTGCTTGTTTTTTATGCGGTAATTTTGGTGCCATGCTCTATAACTACCCCAACTACCGCTACTACGGGGCGCATGTTTACACCAACAAGCCACCAGCCGGGGCGATGCGCGGTTTCGGCGCACCTCAGGCCCTCTTTGTCGCGGAAACCCAAATGAATGTAGCGGCTGAAAAACTGGGGATTGATCCGGTTGATATCCGCCTCATGAACGCCATGGAGAGCGGTGATGAAATTCCCGGCGTGGCCACGATCTCAAGCTGCGGTTTCAAAGAGTCACTGATCAAAGTCGCCGAGATGACCGACTGGCGCGAAAAACGCAAAAACCTGAAACCGGGTCAAGGGCTTGGTCTTGGTTGCTACAGTTTTATCTCCGGCGGCGTTTTTAACTGGTTTAATACCCGCTATAATTTTACCCGGGCGGAAGTTCGGGCCTTTGATGACGGTACCGTCCACCTAATGACTATGGCTTCCGATATCGGCCAGGGTTGCGATACGGTCTTGCGCCAGATTCTGGCTGAGGAGTTGGGCCTGAAGATTAGTGATATCCGTCTGACTGCGGCTGATACCGCCGTCACCCCGCAAGCCGATCTCGGCACCTGGGGCAGCCGGGTTACGTTGATGGCCGGTAACGCCGTGCGCAAAGCGGCCCAGGAGATCAAGGAAGAACTTTTCAAAATGGTCTCCCTGAAATTTGATCTCAACGTTATTCACGATCTGCGTTGCGGCGACGGCAAAATCTATCCCGCCAACCGTCCTGATCGAGCCGTTGCCTTTGGTGATGCCGTCAAAATGGCGCAACGTGCCAACCGGGGTGAGCCGATTATCGGCTACGGTTCCTACACGCCGCGCAATAAAGGCTTAGTCACCCCGGCTTTCAGCTTTGGGGCTCAGGTCGCTGAATGCGAAGTTGACAAAGAGACCGGTGCGGTTGAGGTCAAATATATGACTACGGCCCACGACTGCGGCACCCCGATCAATCCGATGTCGGTTGAGGGTCAGCTCGAAGGTTCAGTCCATATGGGCTTGGGCTACGCCTTGTGCGAACAGTTCATTATGAAAGAGGGCAAAACCCTGACCACCACCTTCTTAGACTATAAAATCCCCTGCGCTGAAGATATGCCGCCGGGAGTCTCAGTCCATGTCGACACCTACGAGCCCGACGGCCCCTTCGGCGCCAAAGAGGCCGGTGAAGGCCTGGTTTCACCGACCGCCCCGGCAATCGCCGACGCCGTCTACGCCGCCACCGGCTACCGCTGTATGGATCTACCGCTAACCCCGCAAAAAGTATTGGCGGGCATGAAAAAGATTTAAAATATATATGGGAAAGAAATTTGCGATGGCGAAAAAAACCGAAAAGAAAAATAACGTTGAAAACAGACGGAGCTTTAAGATTATTCAGCCCGGCGAACAGCCGCCCTGTTTACAGCCCAATGTCGCTTTCTGCCGAGGCTGTTTCGGCTGGCAAAACATGATCGATGCCGCCTTGAAAGGCGATCCGGAATGGGAGAACGCCCAAATTCACTGTTCAGAAACCAACTTGACCATCACTTTTAAACCGTAAAATTTTCGTATTTATCTTGTAACTAATCAGCTTGGAGGGCGTTCAGGTGGTTTCTCGGAACGTCTCGTAAAATTTCGTCGTTTTTCCCAGCGAATTACGCGCCCGAAATTGAAGCTGTTTGAGCGAGGCAGGAGTGAGTTCTTCAATTTCAGCGTAATAAGCGCTGGAAAAACAGAAATTTTACTTAAAAAGTGGAGGGAAACCACCTTAACGCCCGGTGGTGGTTTCAATCTCAATAGTACGCTGAATAGTTACTTTATCTTCAACAAAAGATTGAAATTTGCGACGAAAGATTGCTGTGCTGAAACGTAAGGCATTAGCTCTGCAAGCTGAGGCCGTAAAGTTCTCTTCCAGCTTCTCAAAACTATCTATTGCGGCTTTAAGACTGGCCGGTTGCCGGCTTGAAAAAAAGAGTCCGGTAGCCGGTTGTCCGGTTTTATTATCTAAGCTTACAATAGTCTCTTTAGCCCCGCCGCGGTTATAGGCGATTACCGGGGTGCCGCAGGCTTGGGCTTCTAAGGGGACAATACCGAAATCCTCTTCTGCAACAAAAAGAAAAGCTCGGGCCCGTCGCATATAGTCGCGAACCTGCTCGGTTTCCAGAAAACCGAGCAGGGTAACGTTGTCTCCTGCCAGGCTTTTCAGCCGTTTCTCTTCCGGGCCACTGCCGATAATTATCAGTTTACGTTCCGGGGTGGAAGCGAAAGCTTTCACCAGCACATCAATATACTTGTAAGGCACAAGTCGGGAAACGGTGAGATAAAAATCCTCTTTTACCTTTGCCCCCGGGGTGAAGTAGTCGGTAGCGACCGGTGGATAGATAACGGTTGCGGAGCGTCCGTAAACTTTTTTAATCCTTCGGGCAATAAATTCAGAGTTAGCGATATAGTGATCTACACCATGCGCCGTCCGGCAGTCCCAGAGCCGCATTTTATGTAGAAGCCAACGGGCAATCCAGCTTTTTATGCCATATTCAAGTTTAGCTTGGCGCAAGTACTGGAATTGCAGATCCCAAGCATAGCGCATCGGGCTATGGATATAGGAGATATGGAGTTGGTCAGGACCGGTTATAACCCCTTTGGCTACCGCATAGTTGCAAGAGATAACCAGATCGTAAGCGCTTAAATCAAACTGTTCGATGGCTAAAGGCATCAGAGGCAGATAAAAGCGATACCTGTTTTGGGCAAAGGGTAAGCGCTGGATAAAGCTGGTTTTGGTGACACGGTGCCCGATAAAACCTCGATTTTGAGTCGGTAAATAATCTAAGAGACAAAAGAGGTCGGCTTCGGGAAAGAGATCAAGGATCTCTCCCAGAACTTTTTCCGCTCCCGCCTCCACCAACAACCATTCGTGTATTACTGCCACTTTCATAACTTTTCCTATTTTCCACTCCAAATAATACCAAAGCAGCTCACGCTATTTCACACTTCTCGCATCCAGGCTTGAGAAAACGGGCCAACGTTGCGGTTAGTAGAATCGCAACAACCATACGAATAACCTGCAGCACCGTACCTTGAGCGCCAACTGCGACAAAGAGCAGAACATCTTCGAAGAGGGAGTGG
>JAYEMC010000026.1:0-6351 GCA_034717935.1 Pseudomonadota bacterium
TCGTCGGCCTCTGCACCCAAGTGCCTTGAGGCACAATATAAACTAATTTAACAGCTCGACACAAGTTACTTTTAGATGTGTGGCCGCCGCACTCAGCGGTCTGAAAACGCTTTTTACGACGCCATCAACAATAATCTTCCGGACAAGGAAATGTCAAGAGATGAACGAAACTGAAACAGATAGCAACAACCTGATCGACTCAACCGAAGCCTTACAAGAGATCTGCACCCAAATAGCCGATGCAGGCCGCGTGGCGATAGATACGGAATTTGTCTGGGAGAGAACTTTTTATCCAGCCCTCGGTATTGTTCAGCTCGGCATTGACCAGGGGCGGGCCTGGCTGCTTGACATCCCGGCCTTAAGCGGTAAACTCGAACCGTTAGGCCAGCTTCTGGCCGACCCGGAAATTGAGAAAATCTTTCATGATGCCAAACAAGATCTCACAATTTTGCGCATCGCTACCGGCTATTATCCCAAAAATATCTTTGACACCCGTCTGGCAGCCGGTTTTATTAGCCCCTCGTCAAGCCTTTCCCTGCTTGATGCCTGCTCTAAATTTACCGGAGCGATCATAAAAAAGGATGAAACCCGGAGCAACTGGCTGCAACGCCCTTTAAGCCCAAAACAGTTTCAATACGCCTTAAATGATGTCCTCTTCCTGCCGACGGTCAGAGATGAAATTATGTTGAAAGCCGAAGAACTCGGCCGCCAGGCCTGGATAGCAGAGGAGATGAAAATCTATGATGACCCTAAAATATATAAAGATCCACCCGTCAACGAGGTTTACAGCAAAGTCAAAGGCTGCGGCCGTCTGAAAAGGGATGAGCTGGCCATTTTACGTGAACTAGCCGCCTGGCGGGAAAAGGAAGCCCGTCGCCGTGATCGCCCCCGACGCCACATCATCCCGGACGAACCACTGATCAAGCTCTCAACCAATAAACCAGACCACATCGACACGCTCATACATAATTGCGGCCTCTCGCCCCGAGCCGCTCAACGTTACGGACAACCGCTCCTGAAAACGGTAAAAAAGGGTTTGCAAGTCACGCCGACCGACTATCCGGCCTCCCTGCAAAAACCGCGAAACCAAAATTTGGCCGTCCACAGCCGTAAACTTCTCGATTTTATCACCGATCTCTGCGACCATAACGCTCTTGCCCCCGCCCTCCTCGCAAATCGCAAGGATATAGAGAAACTTATTCTAAACGACGACCCCAAAACCTGCAATATCCCCCTGATGCAGGGCTGGCGCTATGAATATGCCGGAGAAAAAATTGTCCAGGAGATCTCGACTTTAAAATGATTGACCAAAGGGGCAAATCGGATAGCGGCAGGTTTCACAGAAATGGCAGAGGCCGCCGACACTTAAGGCCGCCAGTTCATCGGCATTAATCGGATCATTGGCAACAAGCCGGGGGAGAAAGGTGTCAAAGGCGGTAATTTTAAAGAAAAGAGCTGCGGCCGGGATTGCGCAGACGGCTTTACCACCAAGATAGCCGATGGTAAAATTATTACCCGGCTGAATCGGGTTACCGGCCTGAAGAAGATCAACCCCGGCATTTCGCATTGCGGCCTTAGTAGCATCGTCGGGGTCGACCGAGGTGCCGCCGGTAAGCAGCAGAAAGTCGCCCATTTGCGAAAATTGGAGAATTTTTTCCCGGATTCTTTCGGGCTCGTCCGGCAAAATTGTTTTGACCACTAATTCAACCCCTAAAGCGGCCAGTTTTTTTTCGACAATCGCCGTAAACTTATCTTCAATCCGACCACTATAGACCTCGTTACCGGTAACGATAAGTGCAGCTTTACGATTAATAAAGGGTTTTATGGTCAGGACTGATCGTTTTTGCGGCGAATCTGCCGCAAAAACCCCAGCCAAAGTTTCACGCCCCAAAATCTCACGACAATCCGCGACAATATCCGGTTTACAGGTTAGAGGAATAATGCGAAATGCGGCAACCTGTTTTCCTTTTTTGACGACAAAATTATTGTGGATAGTCGGCAGCGAGGGAATCGCCAGCCGATTTATAGCAATAATCTTCTCCGCATCAAGTTTAAAAAGACCATCAATAGCGGCATAAAAACTGATTTTTCCTTCGCGCGGTTCTTTATCGTAATCGATATTTTCACCCGCCAGCAACGGCGCTATGATCAGAGCCGCCTCATCTTCATGAACCTCATCCTCATGTTCATCAAAAACGAAGATATTTTCCCGCCCCAGTGATTTCAGTTTCTCAACATCGCTCTCTCTAACGATATGCCTTTTTCTAAAAGCCACCTGTTTAATCTTTTTTTCAACATTGACTTCAGTCATATCGTGAGCAATAGCGAGGCCGATAGCCTCTTCAACTTTTACTTTTCTCATTTTTATAGATCCTTGCTAAGCTCTCAAACTTTGCCAAAGTCCCTTGATATCCTCAAGAATTATATAGAGGGCCGGAACCATGATCAGGATGATAATGGTGGAAAAAAGGATACCGAAACCTAAAGAGATGGCCATCGGGATCAGGAATCGGGCCTGTCTTGAAGTTTCGAAAATCATCGGTATAAGACCGAAAAAAGTGGTCATTGTGGTCAGAATAATGGGACGAAAACGCTGAGTTCCGGCATTGATAATTGCGGCATAAGGGGTCGTCCCCTCTCGCACTTGGCGATTGGCGAAATCAATCAAAACCAGTGAATCGTTGACCACAACCCCGGAGAGGGCAACAATCCCGAACATACTCAAAAGACTTAATCCGTAACCCATAAGAAGATGACCGGCAATCGCACCGACGATACCGAACGGGATACTGATCATAATAATTGCAGGCTGGATATAACTGCGAAAAGGGATCGCCAGGAGCAGATAGACGATCATTAGAGCGACCAGCATACCCTTGCCGAGCGCGGCCATACTCTCCATCCGATCCGACTGTTTACCGGCGAAACTGAAATTTAAGCCCTGATACTTCTCCTGTAGAACCGGCAAAATATCTTTTTTCAGAACCGCACTTACCATATCGGCCTGACTTTGCGGCGTCACATCACAAGTCACATTGACAATCCGACGGCCGTCACGACGCTCAATAGAGGTATAAGCCTTCCCTTTTTTGATCTCGACGATATCTAAAAGCGGTACTTTAACCCCCTTTGGGGTAGAAATCAACATCTCTTCAAGATAGTATTCCGATTCTCTCTCCGCTTCCGGAGTCCGCACCATAATCTTCATCTCATTACGGCCGCGCAACTGACGAAAGACCTCAAAACCGTAATAGGCGTTCCTGATCTGACGGGCGACATCGGCAGGCTGCAAACCCAGACGATAACCGGCCGCCCTGAGCCTGAAATCAAACTGATCCTTGCCCGGCATAAAACCATCATCAACATCAGAAACCAGAGGGAAGGAGGTCAAAGCTTCAGCCAGTTCAGCACTGGCTGAATCCAGAATCTCGGTATCACGATGCTGAAGCTCCACAGTCAGGGCCGCACTCGACCCTCCGGGGCCACCCATATCTGCTCTAAACTGGAGATGTTCAACTCCGGGCACCCCCCCGACCATGCGACGCCAGCGTTTGGTAAATTCTCCGGTATTAACCGGCCGCTCTTCGGGGGGAGTCATATGAACCTGCGTCCAGGTCATATTGCGGTCGACATAGGAGAGTATCCCTTTGAGCTGTTTTTCCCGCCCGATCTCATCAATCAAACGATTGGCACTTTGCGAAAGTTTGCGGCTGACAGCCAGTGTCTCGGTCACCGGCACCCCGACCGGCAGCGTCGCCCGAGCATAGGCGTAGTCCTGTTCAACCTTGGGAAAGAGGGTCATCCCCATGCGGCCGCTTTTAACATAAGCGATGGTAATCATCAGCAAGACAATCCCAATCGTCATACTGACATAGCGAAAACGCAGGGAGAAGACCAGAAAAGGGCCATAAACGTTTTTAATCAGGGACGCTATAGCTTTTGAAACTTTCTGTTGCTGCCGGGTAATAAAAATCAAAAGCGGATTTTTGGCCTCTTTCTGATGCCCCAGATGGGCCGGTAAAACAAAAACCGCTTCGATTAGAGAGATAAAAAAGACACAAGCCACAACCACCGGAATATTACGAAAAATTTTACCCATCGTTCCGGGAACAAAATAGAGCGGCATAAAGGTAACAATATTAGTAAGAATACTAAAAGTCACGGGTACGGCTACCTCTTTCACGCCCAGAACAGCAGCTCGAAAGGAGCTATGGCCTTTCTGTTTATAACTATAAACATTTTCACCAACAACAATGGCATCATCAACCACGATCCCCAAAGCGATAATAAAGGCAAAGAGCGAGACCATATTGATACTGACATCAAATAGAGGGATAAAGAGGAGCGACCCTAAAAATGAGATCGGAATCCCCATTGTCACCCAGAAAGCAAGTCGGGCCTCAAGAAAAATCGCCAAGAGGATGAAAACCAGGCCTAAACCGAGGTATCCGTTTTTGACCAGAAGCCGGATACGCTGCTTAAATTTTTCAGAACGATCATTAACCGTGTCAATAAAGACCCCATCCGGCAACGTTTTAAGCAATTTATCAAGTTGCTTAAAAACAGCATCGGCAACCTCAATCGGGGTCTGATCACCAATTCTGTAGATATCAATTCCCAAAGCCGGTTGGTCATTATAGAAGACAAAGCGGTCAGTATCCTCAAAATCATCCCGAATTTCGGCAATTTCTCCCAAAGTCACAATCGTACCACTGGTGCTGCTGATAATCGGAATCCGGGAGAACTCATCCTTGTAATCTTTTCTCTCGGTCATCCTGACCAGGATATCGCCGCCTTCAGTTTTAATCGTACCACCGGGAATATCCTGAGCCGCGCTTTTGACCTTTAAGGCGATATCGGAAAGTTTCAGGTTGTAAGACTGCAAAGCCGCATGCGATATCTCAATACTCATCTCCAGAGGCCGTTCACCAAGCAATTCGACCTGAGTAATATTGGGATCCTGCAGGAGTTGATCGCGAATCAGCTCGGTCACTTCACGCAACACCCGGCGCTCATGCTCGCCATAGACCAACATCGTCATGACTTGACGTTTATGCGAAGGAATGGTTACCAAGGGCTCTTCGGCATCATCGGGAAAGGCGTAAATCCGATCAACCTCGTTCTTGATCTCGGTCGCTAAAAGTTGCAGGTCGGCATCAAGATGGGCCTCAACCCGAACCGTCCCACTACCTTCGTTGGCAATCGAGGTAATCTCTTCGATACCATCAACATTCTGAATCGCCTCTTCGATCGGCAGAATAATTCCCTCAGCCACCTCTTCGGGACTAGCTCCCGGATAGATAACCGTAACCACCACCTGATCAAGAGTAAATTCAGGAAAGATCTCCTGTTTGATCTGGGTGCCCCAGAAAAAACCACCGACCAGAAGAAAAAACATCAACAGGTTGGCGGCTACCGAATTGCCCGCCATCCAGTTAATCGGACCCTTACCCGACAGCAAAAGAGTTTCGCCTCCCTCGGGCTTAGGTTTGCGCAAATTATTTTGAGGATTCATTATCCATCCTCAGCGGCGCCGTTTCTTTCATTTTCGACTTTTCTTTAGATTTTCCAGATAACTTTTCCAGCGAACTACCCCCATCTCTTCCAGAACCAATAATTTTGAGCGGCATGCCCTTGATCGGAGCCGCCACGCGGGAGATCACAACCTTGGCCTGCGGCGTCAATCCATCACTGACAAAAACATTTTCCACCCCTTTCCAGACAACGGTTACCGGCTGCAACTGCAAAGCACTCTGCTTGTCGACGAGCAGAACGATATCGTTTTCACACAGGGCCGAACGGGGAAGAACGTAAACATTATCCAGTTTCGAGCCCTCTATTTGAGCCTCGACAAAGCTCCCGAGAAGCAGGGGGTGGCGACCGTTTTGCAAACCTAAAGGATCAGCTATCTCAATCAGCAACCGAGCCATAAGACCATCATTGTCAAGATCGGGCGCCAAAGAAATAATTTTTCCGGCATAAGGCTGCTTCCGTCGGCCCTGAAGCGATACCGGCGAACCCTCTTTTTTAGCATCCGGAAGATCAAACCAAGCCAGTTTTTCGGTCGGCAGTGAAATTTCGGCCCAAAAAATATCAGTAGCCGCCAAAGTCGCCAGGTTGGTCGAGGTTGAAACTTCTGAACCAAGATCGATATTCTCTTGCCGAACAATCAGGTTAAACGGAGCCCGGATCACGGTTCGATCAAGATCGACCCGCGCCTTTTCAAGATCGGTTCGGGCCGACTTGATCACGGCTTCGGCTTTAGCCAAATGGGGTTTACGCAGAGCCAGATCTCGGCTTGAAATATCGATATCTTCGGTCAAACTGGTAATCAATTCCCACTCTTGGCGG
>JAYEMC010000027.1:0-6330 GCA_034717935.1 Pseudomonadota bacterium
ACCAACGGGAGTGCTGGCAGTGCGTTAGGCTCAAATTTTAATCCTCGGAATACTTAATGTATGCCTGTGGTTAAAATCTGAGCCTGCCTTGCACTCAAGAAAATTGTCAGGTTTTCGGTCAGGCACTATTTACGCCATCACCTTTACCCCAAGATCTCTTTTTTTGCAACCGCTTCGAAAGAACTAAAGATTCTCTCCCGAATCACCATATTTCTCCCGATACTCTTTCAACTTATTTCTCAAGGTTCTGATACTAATGCCAAGCTGAGCGGCCGCATGCGTGCGATTTGAATCAACTGCACGCAAAGTTTTGTAGATCATATAACGTTCAACCTCCGCCAGCGTAGTTCCTGCAGGCAAAGGGAGGCTTTCAAGTGGGTCGCAAACCGATACCGCCACCTGATTAAAACCCGAAGCTGATTCAGGAATAAGCGGCGGCAACGTCTCTAAATCCGGCATTTTTTCGGGATCTATAAAAAAGTCTTCAAGTTCAAGTCGAGGGCCATCGGCCAAAACGACGGCCCGTTCAACCATATTCTCAAGTTCACGCACATTGCCGGGATAATTATGACTTAAGAGAAAACGCCGCGCCGTCTCTGATAAACCCTGAAAACTGCAATTGTTGAGTTGACTATATTGCCTGATAAACCGTTCCAGTAAAATCTCTATGTCCTGGGGACGTTCGCGCAAGGGAGGAATGGTTAAGGGAATAACATTGAGACGAAAATAGAGATCCTGACGAAAATTACCGGCCTCAACCTCCGCTTCCAGATCCCGATTAGTGGTCGCAATAATCCGCACATCGACCGCTACCGGCCGGCGCCCGCCGAGCCGATCGACCTCCCCCTCCTGAATGACTCGCAAGAGTTTACTCTGCAAAGGAAATGCCATTTCTCCAAGTTCATCAAGTAGCAGGGTACCTCCATCGGCCTGCTCAAACTTGCCGATTTTGCGCTGCAAGGCTCCGGTAAAAGCTCCTTTTTCAAAGCCGAAAAGCTCACTTTCGAGAAGATTCTCGGGCAGAGCCGCACAATTGATGGCAACAAAAGGTTTCACCGCCCGCGGGCTGTGACGCTGGATAAAACGAGCCAGAAGCTCTTTGCCGGTACCACTTTCACCTTGAATCAAAACGGTCGCCCGGGAGGCGGCGGCCTTTTGCGCGAGACGCACCATTCTAACCATGCGCGGATCGCAAAAAAGCATCTCCCCCGAAGCCTCTTTATCAGAATCCTCCTTTTCCGCAGAAAGAGAGCGGCTGGTGACAATTTCGACAACTTTTGCCGAAAGCTCCTCCAGTGAGAAACTTTTTTTCAATAAATAGTCGACCGCACCAGCACGAATCGCACTCACGGCACCATCAACCGTCGGCCGGGCAACAACCGGTAAAATTGCCAATTCGGGATAAGTGCGACGTAAATAGAGCATCAGACTGCCACTCTGAAATTCACAATCCAGCTCTCCCATCAACAGGTCTGCCGGAGCTTGGGCCGCCAAAACCTGGTCGACATCAACCGGCAACGGGGTTGCTGTTATCCGCAGTCCGGCCTGGACAAGGAGTTGCGAAAGAGCGCTCGTAAATTGCGCATCACTATCCCAGAGTACTATTTTAATGAGCGATTCTCCTGCTGCCACCTGAAATCTTGCACCGCAGTCTGGGCCAAAGTAGTCCAGGGATTTGCCGGATAATCCTCCTGCAAACGAAGCAGAATTTGACCAACTTGTCCCTCTTGGACAAGGCCGATTTGACAGCGTAGTTGCCAATAGAGCAACTCAGCCAACTCCGAGCTCGGAGCCAAAAGAGCCACTTTTGCGAACCAAGCCTCGGCTGTGTCATATTTTTTTTCCTTATACAACATCCGGGCAAGCCGGTAACCAAGCAACAGACGTTGGCTGACCTCAATTTTTTGGGGGTACATAAAAGCCAATGTAACCGCCCGGTGCAGGGCGGTTACAACTTGCCCTTGATCTTCATCAACAAGAAGTAACATGTCCGCCTCTAAAACTGCCATATCAACCCGCTCTTTGATCGCCAACTCCGCCACTTCAACCTTAACTTTATCGAGCAGTTCAAGGGCTTCACGAACCAGACCTCTGGATTTAAGCAAACGTATCTTAAGCAGCAACATCCTCAAGCGCCAGTCGGCCGGCATATCTTTAAGCTCAAGTTTAGCGAGAAAAATCTCAGCCTCTTCAAAGCGCTCAAGCCCGAGCAACAAGTCACCTATCCCCCAATTGATAATCAACTGCTGCTTAGACTTGGGCTTAAATTTTTCAACTTCCTGATAAACCTGCAAAGCTCCTTTTTCAAAACCCTCTTTATGCAAAGCCTCCCCAACCCACAAAAAAGGGTAGACGGAACCTGGGCGGGAGAGAAAATCATCACGATACTCATGCTGTAAAGTAACAATGCTTTCGTAGTTTCCCGCGTTATAAAGCTCCTCGATCTCGGCAAATATCGCTTCTTTCAACGATGTAAAGGCAGCATCCCTTAAACCCGGCTTGAGCCGTCGAATCAACATGCGACCCAATACCTGACGGGCATTTCTATATTGGCCCTGACGCAAATAGAGCTGACCGAGTTCAAGCCTGGCAATATCGGTAAAAGGGCTCTCCGAGTGGTGTTCAATCAGGTAACGATAAGCCGCCACGCTATCGAGAAAAAGAGCATAATCTTCATTAATCGGCTCCAATTTCTGCCGAGTTTTAAGATCTTCTCCTAAAATGGCCATCTTCAGACGAGAAACGATATCGCCCTCACTACCAGGAAACTCTTTTACTACCGTCGTAAACATCCGCATCGCTTCCGGCAGTTTTTTTTCAAGCACCAGAATCTCACCAATCTTAGCCAGAGCTTGAGGAGTATTTTCATTATCAGGAAAGAGGTTGCGCATCATCAGAAAATACTCTTTTGCCTCTATATAACGCTGCAACCGATGATAGGCACTGCCCATAAGATAGAGCGAAAGCGGATCACGTTGTAAAAAATCCGGGTCCTTTTCAATACCTACTCGGTATTCAGTCAAGGCTTGACGAGCTTTCCCGAGATAGGTCAGGGCATTGGCCCGATAATAGTGAGCATAAACCGAAAAACCACCTTCCGGTTGACGCTCAAGCAAACTCGAAAAATCAGCGTAAGCATCATCATAACGCTGCAGAGAAAAATTGAGCCGAGCCAAAGCAAAGTTGGCCGCCGCAGCAAAAGGACTTTTCGGATAACGTATCAATAGAGCTTTATAGATACCGGCTGCCTCATAAAAAAACTCCATCTTTTCATAGAGACGAGCAACCTGCAGTAAAGCCCAGGGAGCTTCAAAATGATCTTCATGAGTCCGTACCGCAACCAGAAATTCATCAATTACAACAGCCATACGATCACGCATGCCACCATCAATAATGGCGACCTGGGCTCGGGCATCAAAACTTCTGAATCGAGAAGGAATATTTAGCGGAGAATCGGGAAAGGCATCAATCAATTGGCCAAAAAGCTCCTCCGCAGCAACATAGTCCTCCTCCTGATAGGCTTTTAAAGCCTGATCGAATAATTCCTGACCGGGCGCAGGGTCGATCTTTGTCTCCACAGCCTCTGCTTCTACTTCTACTTCTACTTCTGCTTTTGCTTTTGCTTTTGCTTCTGCTTCGACTTCGGCTTTTGGTTCTATTTCGGATTCTACTTCGAGAACCGAACTTTCAATTGGCAATAACGATGGCGATTTTTTTTCCTGATCAGCAACCGGTTCTACTGGTAATGCGACCGTTTCTATTGGCGGAGCAACCGGCTCACTGCCAGATTTATCTACCGAGACTGCACCCGGCGGTTCGACAACCGCGTCCGTCACGAGTGATAAGGATTCGGGTTCTACTGGTTTGGTTGACGTCGGCAGCTCAGACCGGGGTTTGGAAGGAGACGCCTTAACTTCCGGCTCAGGCTCAGTCGTGACTTTAGACGCAGGTTTCTTCTTAACTTCAGACTTTGTGCTAACGGAAGAGAGTGCCGCTACCGGCTTTTTAGGGGAAGGAAGAGCTTTTTTCACCGGCTCCGTCGCCTTGATATCGACCACACATATCGCCGGAGATTCAAAAAGAGAGACCTTGAAACTATAATTGTTAATCTTGAGATAGATGGCTATTTCAAGATACTGCTCCTTTTCACTGACATTAACCCCTTTAACCAGAGGATCATCAAGCACCTTGATCGGCTGCGCCCCGAAATTATGAAATTCAAAAAGCTTAATCAGCAGTTTACGGTTTTCATGATCCTC
Organism: Pseudomonadota bacterium; assembly: GCA_034717935.1. GTDB lineage: Bacteria > Desulfobacterota > Anaeroferrophillalia > Anaeroferrophillales > Tharpellaceae > Tharpella. The sequence goes on from JAYEMC010000027.1 coordinate 4,260, forward strand.
TTCGGTCTCATAATACCCACCCTGATTAAGGCGCATGACGACCCGGCTTTTAGCCCTCTTTTTATCACCTCTAAGCTGAAGTTTAAGGAGATTTTTTCGATTACGCTCAATTGCCGAAGCCGTCTCACCTCCAACCATTGTCAGTCCGATCATAAACAACAATACAAGCCAACCACAGCGTGCCGAACATAATTGAAAAATATTTTTTTCCCGCCCAATCAAGAGTTTCCCTCCTCAAGCTGATTGCGCCGAATTTTTTCAATCAATGTCGTCCGGTTTATCTGGAGCAAGCGGGCAGCCTGCTCTTTAACTCCATGCGTACGCTCTAAAGCCTCGGCAATCAACTCTTTTTCGAGACGAGTCACTTCGGATTTCAAGGAGAGCCCGGCAGCCGGCAAAAAGACGCTGGCCGCGGCAAGCGACGACTCATCCAAATCAGATTTTTTACTTTCAGGCGAAAAAAATTTATCCGTCAGATCAAGCGGCATAATCCAGCCCCCCGGCTTCATCACTGCAGCTCTCTCAATTACGTTTTCAAGCTCTCTGACATTACCCGGCCAGTGATAATTTTCCAAGAGCCACAAGGTTTCAGGCGTGATGCCTGAAACCTGTTCACTATTCTCAAAGTTCGCATTAAAACGACGTAGGAAAAACTCCGCCAAACCACCAATATCACCCGGTCTCTCACGCAAAGGAGGCAGGGTTATGGGAACCACATTGAGACGATAATAGAGATCCTCACGAAATCGTTCACCTGCAATATCTTTTTCGAGATCGCGATTAGTAGCTGAAATGATGCGAACATTTACCTTTTTGGGTTCCTTGCGCCAGCCTAAAGGCTCAATCGTTTTCTCCTGTAGCAAACGTAAAATTTTGACCTGTAAAAGAGACTCCATATCACCAATCTCATCAAGGAAAATGGTGCCCCCATCGGCCATTTCAACCCGCCCGACACGATCATTAAGCGCCCCGGTAAACGCCCCTTTGACATAACCAAAAAGTTCTGATTCTAGAAGATCATGCGGAATAGCAGCACAATTAACCGGAACAAAGGGATTTTGACAACGGCGCCCCAACTCATGCAGAGCCCGGGCAGCAAGCTCTTTTCCGGTTCCACTCTCACCCCGAATCAAGACACTGCTGTCTGCGGGAGCAACCTTAAGGAGCTGCCTATAGACCTCCTTCATGGGCTCGGAAGCCCCTATAAAACCACAAAATCCCTCCTCAAACAGAATTTCATCTGTCGGCAAAGACCTGCCGAATACATTTGCAAGACGAGCCCCGCTCAAACATTGCTCAATCACGCGATTAGTTTCAGCTTTGCGCAAGGGGGCAAAAAGATAATTATCTGCCCCGCTCTGAAGAGCCCGGCGCACTGAGGCCAAGGCTTTGCGACGACAAATTGCAATCACCGGAAAGCCCTCAAAAGCGACTTCTTTCAGAACTTGCAAAGAGTTCGGCCAGGAAGCATCACCATCTTCTCGACAATCAACCAAAGCAAAGGCAAGACCAAGATCATTATCAAGAGACGCCGCTACCTTGAGATGAGGAAAGATTTGAAGATCGACCTCGGCCGGCAGAGCTTTAGCCAGATCCGAAGATAACTTTTCACTCTCAGTCAAGAGCAGACAGGAAGATGACATAAAAAACCTACATAGAACTAAGGTAACCATTCAGCTAAGCCGCAAATTCAGGATACACAATCACGATTTCCTTTGAAGAATCGGGTTATGTCCCTAAAATTTGCTAAAATTCATCAATATACAGTGCTTCACTGCTTACGCTGGATAGTCACTTCGAAAATTTCAATCATGTTTGCAACTATTACATATAATTTACTTTTTTTCAACTATAATCACTTTTCCGACTCTCCTTCCAGCAACTATTTTTCGGTGGCTGTCCCCAAATAGAAAACGTAAAGTGTGCGTCTTATACGACTTTCAGGGTACTACGCCGATGTCTGACTTCTCAGAAACGTACATGTCAGGGTTATGGCCACAGACCTTACCTAACCGATCCGCCAGATACTGCCTGACGGATATCTCTGAGATCTCCCGGTTCTCGAGCATAG
>JAYEMC010000028.1:0-6311 GCA_034717935.1 Pseudomonadota bacterium
GTCAGTGGCCGGGTGCAGGGGGTCTGGTATCGGGCATCGACTCGTTCTCAGGCGCAAGCTTTGGGCTTGGTTGGTGAAGTCTGGAATCGTTTTGATGGCCGGGTGGAAATTGTCGTCGAAGGCCCGGAAGAGGGATTGCAACAACTTCTGCTCTGGTGCAACGTCGGACCTTCCGGGGCTCGGGTAGATGGTCTTGAGAGTAGTTGGTCTTCGGCTACCGGTGAATTTGATGAATTTAGAATTACCTGATCCGATTACTGCCCCAGACTCTGATTTTGGGTTAGTTGAAGAGACTTGCGGCCGGGAGGCGGATTGTTATCTCCACGCTGATGTCGTAAAATTTATGCGTCAGGAGATTGCTGCGGCCGGCGGCAACGAAGTTTTTTTTCGCGGTCGCTGTGAACAGGCCAAAGTGGTTCAGGTACTGGTTCTGGCTCGGGGTAATCAGACGATGACACCGGCCCTTTCAGGCCAGGTTAAAGCGGGGGAGGTGGTTATCCATAATCACCCCTCCGCTAATCTCACGCCTTCCGATGCAGATTTGCGGGTTGCCTCCCTTTTCGGCGCCGAAGATATCGGTTTTCTCATTATAGATAACCCAGTGACCCGGGTCTATGCCGTGGTCGAGCCGGTTGAACAGGTGGTCGTTGAACCTCTCCCTTTGGATTTGGTCGAAAACTATTTTTTTGCCGACGGGGCTTTGGCCAAGGCTTTACCCAGTTTTGAATTCAGAGCGGAACAGGCCGATCTGGCTCGGGCCGTAGTTGAGGTTTTTAACCGAAAAAGTTTTCTTCTAGCCGAGGCCGGAACCGGTGTGGGCAAAAGTCTTGCTTATTTGATTCCGGCGGCGCTCTGGGCCATTCGCCATGGCCAGCGGGTGGTGATTTCAACCAACACGATCAATCTTCAGGAACAGCTTCTTAATAAAGATCTTCCACTTTTGACTGAGCATTTGGGCTTGCCGGTTAAGGCCGCACTGATCAAGGGGCGCGGTAATTATCTGTGTCGACGTCGGGTTAAGGAGTTTACCGAGGAATTGTCGGCTGATGTAAATTCACTTGATGATGAACTGAAAGCGCTGGTCGCCTGGGCGCAAACCACGGGCGATGGCAGCCGGGCTGATTTTCCCTCTCTGCCCAGTGCTGCCGTCTGGGAGATGGTTGCCAGCGAAGCCGACGCTTGTCTCTCCTCTCGCTGTCTTGATTTTGGCCACTGTTTTTTTTATAAAGCCCGGCGCAAGGCGGCTAAGTCCCAGCTTCTGGTCGTCAATCATCATCTTCTGATGGCCGATTTGCAGTTTCCCTCCGATTTTGGAGTTTTGCCTCGTTATGAAGCTCTGGTCATGGACGAAGTTCATCACCTTGAAGATGCGGCAACCGGTTACCTGGGCGAGAATATCTCGCAGATTGGTCTGCTCATGCAGCTTAATCGTTTGGCCCATCAAAGACGGCCGGAATTGGGCTTGTTGCGGCGCTTAAGGCGGCGTTTAGGTCAAGGGGCGGGGCCGCCGGGAAAAAGTTTTTTCGGGGGGCAAAGTAAAGTCCGGAACGATTTTTTCAGCGCGCTTGTGGCTCAGGTTGAAGGTGAGGCCGAACCGGCGGTTTTGATGCTCCTGCACGATTTGGCTGATCATTTTGAGGCTTGGCGAGAGATTTTGGCTTCAGCGTTTGTGTCTGATGATGAAATTATTGATGGTTCATTCAGATTGCGGGTGACCGACAAGGAGCGGGGCAGCGAGAGTTGGAAGCTTAACTTGGTCGATAAGGTTGAGAATTTTATCGAAGAGGCTCGAGTCGTGATCAAGGCGCTGCTGCTCTTGGGCCATAATATTGAGGAAGGTTTACTCGAAAAACGGTTGCCGGAGGATTTTTTTGTCGCCTGGGCCGGAGAGTTTAAGGCGGCGACCGGCCGCCTCCAGACTCAGGTCGATTTTATCGGGCGTTTTTTTCTCAATCTGAAGAGCGAGCCCGGAATTATTGCCTGGGTTGAGGCGGTCGCCGGCCGCCGCCGTAATTTAAAATTAGTTATGGCTCCGCTTGAGGTCGGCTCCCTGCTCGAGGAGATGCTCTACCAGCGTCTTAAGACCCTGGTTATGGTCTCGGCGACAATCGCGGTTGAGCGCTCTTTTGATTTTTTCATGGCTCGGGTCGGGCTGGGCGAACGGAGTCGGAATGGGGCTCTGCACTCGTTAATTTTGGCCAGCCCGTTCGATTATCGTCGTAATGCCTTAATCATGGTGCCCCGAGATCTGCCTCTGCCCAATGAGGCCGCCTATATTCACGCCTTGAGTCTTTTTCTGGATAACTTGATTGCCCGGGTCGGGGGGCGTTCGTTAGTGCTTTTTACTTCATACCGAGCTATGAAACAGGCTGCTGCAACCTGTCGTGATTCTTTGCAGAGACGGGGGGTGCGCCTGCTTTTGCAGGGTGAAGGTCAGCGCCAGTGGCTTCTTAATGAACTGAAAAATAACTATAATACGGCGCTTTTTGCCACTGACAGCTTCTGGGAAGGGGTTGATGTCAAGGGCCGGGCTTTAGAGTGCCTTGTGATTGTCAAACTGCCTTTCAAAGTACCGACTGAGCCGGTCTTGATGGCTCGGTTAGAGTATATTGCGGCTTGCGGTGGTAACCCTTTTTATGATTATAGTCTGCCGCAAACGGCGTTGAAATTAAAACAGGGGGTTGGCCGCTTGATCCGCAGTCGTGATGATCGCGGCATTATTGTTGTCTGCGATCGCCGTCTGGTTGAAAAATCGTATGGGGCTCGCTTACGCTCGGTTCTGCCCGATGCCGAATTTCTGGTGCTTCCCGGCGGTGAAGCTATTGGTCGTGCTGCAGCGTTTTTACCTAGTGTTTCGTGAGAATACCGAATAAAAACTTGACAACGACAAAAAATCATCGTATTTACACCGCTATTAAATAGGTTGATACTTGGAAGTTACACTTTTTGCAGAATTTTTGAGATTATCCGTATGGAGGGACACTCTTTTAAGCGATTCTTGCTCTTTGGCAGTGCTATAGTCGTCTCTATTTTACTCGTTATTGATCTTCTGTTTATGGCTTTTCTTCTGCATCAGAGTAACACGGCTGAGTGTCAGTTAAATCTGGCTCAGAGAATATTGCTATGTGACGGCCGCGAACAGGAGTTTGAAGATGTGAAAGTAGCGAAGTTATTGCCTGATGTTGCTGAAAAATGTAGCTCATGTGAGTGGAGTGTGAAGGTTGGGTTGCGTTTGCTCAGTGAAGGGGGAAGCTTTGCCGGTAAAGATATTCCAAGTATCGAAAATCCTGAAATCGTTCTTTTGTTGGATTCGATGCTCAGCCTCCGGCAGACTTATGAAAATAGTGAATTGAAACCCCCCTCTCGTCTCTCTTTAGCTAGGCTTTTTCACCGGAAAGCTCACACCCTTTCGGATGCTCTGGCTTTTCGGGCGATGATGGTCAGGGAGCGGGTCTGGATTGTTTTTCGGTTTATGGTTGCGCTGGCCGCATTTGGGTTGCTTAGCGGTTTTTACGTCGTTCGAATCTTCTGGGCGAAAGAGAGAAGATTTCAGCGAGATAAACACCTTTATGGGCTTGGTGGTCAGCTCTTGACGGCTCTGCCCGAAGCCCTTGTTTTGTTGGACAGCTCTCTTACTCTGAAATTTGTAAATCGTCTGGCCGAGAGCTATTTTGGACGATTGTCCGGTTCTTCGGAAGAGTCCAATTTTGGCCTTTTTTGTCAAGATCAATCCCTGTTAAATCGTTTACGACGCTCATTACATGAGGTTTCTCCGAGTTCTTATGGAAAAGTTTTTGCAGAGCCTGATGATGTTTCGTTGCAGCTTGGCAAAGGTCGGAAATGTTCGGTCGTTATTCAATGGTACCGACTTTACCTGGTTGAACAGAGCTATCTTTTAGGGGTGATTTGTAATCCTGCTGAGGATCGTCGTAAAGAGCTAAATGTCGAGATTGCGCAAGAGCAGTTGCTAGAGCTTTCCAGTAATCTCTTTAAGGTTCAAGATGAGGAGCGGCAGCATTTGGCCGATGAACTCCATGACGGCCTATGTCAATCGCTGGCCGCTTTGAAAATGCAGGTTTTCGGAGTTGAGCGTCATCTCGATAAAGTTGAATTGCAGGAGGAGTGTCGTCAGGCGCGTCAATTTATTGCTCAAATTATTGAGGATACCAGGCGTTTATCGCATGATCTGAGTCCGGTGATTTTGGATGATCTTGGCTTAAGTGGTGCTCTGGCCCACCTGGTGAATAATTTTACGGCGCTGCATAACCTTAAAGCATCGGTTGCAGTGCCTGATATTGATGACTTTTTTTCCCAGGAAACGGCGCGTAATATCTATCGCATAGTTCAGGAAGCAATTAATAATGTCGGTAAACATGCAAAAGCTTCGCTGTTGGTGTTGGAGGCTGAAGTTATTGCTGATACTGTTTGTTTCTCGGTTAAAGATGATGGAGTGGGTTTTGAGGTTAATTCCATGAAACGAGGTCGGGCCGGGGGCGGTGGTATAGGGTTGGCCAGTATGGCCCAACGGGTTCGACTTTTGGGCGGGGAGTTTGAGATTGTCAGCCAGTTGGGTGATGGTTGCGAGATCAAATTTAAGCTCCCGAAAAAATAGTTTGGATTTACTTGTAAAAAGTATTGTTTTCTGTTAATGTATTTTTTTTAGACTATATAGAATATATTACTATTAAGTTGCCTTTGGCGCAAAATAATAAAGTTTGTAAAATCAAGGAGTTAATAGATGTTTAGAGATGAAGATGGTATCTGTAAGATAGTGCTGGCTGATGACCATGCAATGTTGCGTCAGGGGATTAAGAAAATTGTTGAAGAGGAAGATAACCTGAAAGTTGTCGGCGAAGTAAATGATGGTTTAGAGCTTATTGATTTTCTTAATAATAATCGAGCTAATTTGGTTTTGCTTGATATCTCAATGCCTAATGTCCGTGGCATTGAAGCGATAACCGAAGTGCGTCGAGCCCAGCCCGGGGTGAAAGTTTTGATGCTGACGATGCATAATAATAAAGAGTATCTCTATGCCGCAATTGCGGCCGGAGCTGACGGTTACCTGCTCAAAGAGAACAGTGATGATGAACTGCTTTCGGCAATTGATCAGGTGATGCTTGGTGAGACTTATATCTCATCCACGTTGGCGGCTGATTTTTCCGAAGATCTGATGAAATTCTATCGGAAAAACAAGAAACTGCCTTTCGAGCATCTGACTAATCGTGAGCGCGAAGTCTTGAAAATGGTTGCTGAAGGTAACACCAGTCGTGAAATTGGTGACCTGCTCTATATCAGTTTGCGGACGGTTGAGCATCATCGGGCCAATATCATGCGCAAGATGAAATTCCGCTCGGTTGCCGACTTAATCAAATATGCTCTTGATAAGGGTTATGTTTGATGGCTTTGCACCCTAAGGGCACTTCCTGCGGGGCGTAAAAAGTCCGTTTTTTGCATGCTTTTTTTCAGGTTGTAATTTTTTAGGGGGCACTCTGTTGGGGTGCCCTCTCTTTTGTTGAAAGACCGTATGGTCAAAACTTTAAATTTACAGCAGCAAAATTTGTGCGGATTTGTGTCTATTTGTGGTTCCGCTTTTTTAACCACAAATGAACACGGATTTACACAAATTAAAAGCAATCTGTTTGGTTCCGGCCAAACCGGTCTAGGAGAGTAGAATATGAGTTCCAAAATTGATCCATTTGCTGATTTGCCTTATCTGGTTGCTGATTCCGGTTTAACTGAATGGGGCCGGAAAGAGATTGAAATAGCTGAACATGAGATGCCTGGCTTGATGGCGATTCGAGAGAAATATGAAGCGTCAAAGCCACTTAAAGGGGCGCGGATTATGGGGTCGTTGCATATGACGATTCAGACCGCAGTTCTGATCGAGACCCTGACCGCTTTGGGCGCTGATGTGCGCTGGGCATCCTGTAACATTTTTTCGACCCAGGATCATGCAGCGGCGGCGATCGCCGCTACCGGAATCCCGGTTTTTGCCTGGAAGGGCGAAACTCTTGAAGAGTATTGGGCTTGTACATATCAGGCTCTTCGTTTTCCCGGAGGCAAGGGGCCCGACCTGATTGTTGATGATGGTGGCGATGCCACCATGATGATGCATTTCGGAGCCCGGGCCGAGGCTGACCCGACGATTTTAGATGGTGATTTCGAGTCTGAGGATGAGATCGAACTGGTAGCCTTATTACGTGAGATCAATAAGCGTAAAGTCGGCAATTTTAAATCCTGGGTTGCTGATTGCCGGGGCGCTTCCGAAGAGACCACTACCGGGGTTCACCGTCTCTATCAGATGATGGAGA
>JAYEMC010000029.1:0-6250 GCA_034717935.1 Pseudomonadota bacterium
GCCGACTTTCGATAATCGATGACCTTTCAACCCTTGATAACGATCTTGTGAGTGTACCTGAACTGTTGCGGAAAGCTCTAGAGGGCACGCCCCAGGAATTTCAGTGGCGGGCCAAACGTTATCGGGCTGGTAGTTCTTTCGATGTTTTGGTCAATCTTTCCCGGAGTCTTTATGATGAAAAGGGGGTTGTTATTGCTACGGTTACCGATATTACGGAAAAATTGAAAAACGAGCGCGAATTGCAGAAGGTTTCCAGGTTAGAGTCCTTAGGCCTTTTGGCTGGCGGTATAGCTCATGATTTCAATAATCTTCTTTCCGGAATTTTTGGCTATATCTCTTTAGCTCGCCTGCAGGTTCCGGCGGCGAGTAAGGTTGACGGATATCTTGAACGGGCCGAAGAATCGATGCAGCGCACCACAGCTCTGACCCGACAGTTGTTAACTTTTGCCAAAGGTGGAGAACCGGTTAAAAATGCTGTTGATATGGCTCAATTAGTTAGGGATAGTGCCGGATTTGCGGTTCACGGCAGCAATGTGAGATTGAACATTAACAATGATTCCGATTTATGGCGGGTATTTGTTGATAAGGGGCAGATGGATCAAGTTATCTCCAACCTGGTGATTAATGCTGACCAGGCAATGCCCGAAGGCGGGATGATCTCTATTGCAGTAAACAACTTTGACAACGGTTTAGGCCTTGAACCGGGCCTGGAGAGGAGAAAATATGTCAGAACCGTAATTTCTGATCAGGGTTCAGGGATAAGTGCTGAACATATGGAAAAAGTTTTCGATCCCTACTTTACGACTAAGTCCACAGGTTGCGGTCTCGGCTTGGCTCTATGTTTTTCAATTATCGGTAAGCACCAGGGTTTTATCAGGGCAGAGTCGGAAATTTCCCTCGGCACAATTTTTACGATAGATCTTCCGGCCGTTATCGAGATCGGGACAAAAAATGGGGCAAGTGAGAGTGGGCCGGTAACAGAAAAAGAGGGCGATTATGCCATTTCGATGAAAATTCTGGTAATGGATGATGAACCGGTGCTCCAGGAAATTGCAGTTGAGATGCTCTTGCTGCTGGGGCATTCGGTGGTTTCGGTCAGTGACGGCCGGGAAGCGGTTAAAGTCTACACCGAAGCTTTTAAAACTGATCAATCTTTTGATCTGATTATTGTCGATTTAACCATCCCTGACGGTATGGGTGGTCTGGAGACCTTTGAAAAGTTGAGAGAGCTGAATCCGTCAATCAAGGCCATTGTCTCCAGCGGTTATTCTACAGATCCGGTTATGGCAAATTACCTGGACTATGGGTTTGCCGGGGTAATTGCTAAACCGTATCTCGTAAGCGAGGTTAAAGAGACTATTGATCGAGTTGCCAGGGGTGTTGCAAAATAAAATCGTAAATATTCGGCTAACCACCATAAAGTTACAGCAAGTGGAGTCGAACGCCGCTTCGCCCTGCTTCGCCCTGCTTCGCCCTGCTTCGCCCTGCTTCGCACGGGGACAGAATTAAATTCTGTCCCCACATCGAGACAGTTTGAAATCAAAGCCGAATATTTAGTGCGCGACCGAAAACCGTCAATTTCATCGATTGCTGCGTTAGGTTCAAATTTTAATCCTCGGAATACTCAATGTATGCCTGCGGTTAAAATCCTCACCTGCCTTGCACTCAAGAAAATTGCCAGGTTTTCGGTCAGGCACTATTTACATAATGAAGTTTTTGTCGCGATTTTTGTTCGATCTGTCTCGGCTGGGGTCATTTCTTGACACTTGGCGGCCGTAAGGTTCGCGTAAAACCAAATTTTATCCCGCCATTTGTCAAGATGTGACCCCGTTTGTGAGGGCGAAGCAAACTAGCAATTTATCCTCTGCAACTTGATAGGTCACTAAAATCGTATTGACATCCGGAATCGGATAGACTAAACAACCTCAGCGTTCAAAAGCTAATTAAAGTACTATAACTGTTCAGGTGCGAACCAAAAGGTTGTCAAAGTTCGGACAATCTTTTGCAGAGCTTAATCGGGAACCTCGTGTAATTCGGGGACGGGCCCGCCGCTGTAACCGGGGACAAACGCCATCATGTACCACTGGAATTTTAAGTTCCGGGAAGGGATGGTTAGTCGGATGATCCGGAAGTCAGAAGACCTGCCTGAACAGATAACGTTATAACTCGTGGACAGAGAACGGCGTTAAAAGAACCTGTCGGATAAAAAAGGGAATCCCCGGGTCGAAACATTAGTTTCGATGCGGGGATTTTTTTGTTTTGGGGATTTTTAACACTAACAAAAAGGAGAGGACAATGAGTGGCAACTGGCTAGAAGTAACTTATGTAAGAGTTTTGAGTAGATTGATAGTTGCGGGTCTGGCAATTTTAATTTTTACGGTAAATCCACTAAAAGCGGCAATGACCATTGATGAATTGGTGGTAACCGCGACCCGTATGGAAGAGAAAGGATTTGACGTACCGACTCCGATTGAGGCGGTTTCGTCTGAAACCATGACTATTAATAGTCCGGCAACTGCGGCTCAATCTCTGGCTGAACTGCCCGGTGTATCGCTTTCCAGTGCTGGTTTATGGCAAGCGACACCGGTGATTCGCGGTCTTGGCGGCAGTCGGGTTTTGGTTTTGATTGACGGCGACCGTGAAAATAATCTCTGGGCGGGAAGAGCGCCACTGACCCCCTTTATTGATGCCGGCAATATCGAACGAATTGAAGTTATCAAAGGGCCGGCGTCGGTTCTCTACGGAACTGACGCGCTGGGCGGGGTCATTAATGTCATAAGTAAACAGCCCGATTTTGCTAAAGCCAAGAAGTGGACATTTTTAAACAGCGTCTCTGGTCGTTACTCATCAGTAGACGATGGTTGGTTTGGGCGTTACTCCTTGAGCGGTGGCGGTTACGGTTTTGATTTTGAGCTGGCGCTTTCAGCTCTTGATGCTGACGATTATCAGGATGGGGCCGGAGATGATGTTGAGAATAGTCAGTTTGAGAATAACATATTTGATTTTAAGGGACGTTACTTTATTAATGATGACCACGATCTGAGTATGACCATAAGAATCAGTGACATCAATGATATGGGTGAACCGAAAAAACAGGGAGCTAGATATTCTCATTTCGATAAATTTGATGCTGATACCTATAAACTGGCTTACCATGGTCGTAATCTGGGGTGGCTCAAGGATCTTCAGATAAAAAGCTGGTACGTTGATCAGGAGCGTAGTTATGAGGCGGATATTCCGAGCCTGGGAAAGCCGATTTATAAATTAAAGGGTAATGAGTTTGAAACCTCAGCCTTGGGCGCTTCATTCCAGGGGCAGGTAGATTTCAGTCAAGATAACCGCCTGATTTTCGGTTGTGAGTTTGTCGCCGAGGATGCCGATGGCGATGAATATATTAAGGTCAATAAAAACAAAAAAGATATAAAGGTCAAAGAGTTAACTTTTAAACCGATACCGGACTGTGATCGGGATCATTTCGGTATCTTCGCTCAAGATGAAATCATTTTTGGCGAAAGCTTGACGATGCTTGCCGGTCTCCGTTACGACTACTTTGTCGCCGATGCCGATGATGCTCCGTTTACGACCGATGTTTACGACCCCGAAGGCGAGAATATAATAAAATCATCAACCACGATCAACAATTTCGGCCGGAAAAGTGATGATGCGGTGACGTTTAATCTTGGCCTTCTCTATGCTTTAACTGATAACATCCATTTGACCAGCAATCTCTCTTCAGGTTTCCGGGCTCCCGATATGTTTGAACGCTATTCAACCAGAAGCAGCACTTACATGATTATCGGTAATCCCGATCTCGATCCGGAATACTCCTATAACTCCGATTTCGGATTCAAGCTCAACTACCAGCGTCTGCGGGCTACGTGCAGTGGGTTTTATAATCGGGTCGAGGATTATATTGAGCTTGCCGATACGGGCCGAGATTTTGCCGGTATGGAGGCGCGTGAATATATCAATGTTGATGATGCTGAACTCTATGGTGCCGACGGTTCGCTGGAGTTTGACCTGCTTAAAGAGTTAACTCTTTTTGGTAATATAGCATATGTCGTTGGTCGTGATCGCAAGAGCCATGATCGTTTAAATACAATTCCGCCGCTCAATGGTATTTTAGGGGCTCGCTGGCACGATCAATTGTCTAATGGACTAAGCTATTGGTTCGAATTCAGCGGCAATTTTTATGACCGCCAGGATCATCCCGCCACAGGTGAAAAAGAGACTGCCGGTTATTCATTTTTCAATTTTCGCAGCGGCGTAAAATTTGATTATTTAGCTTTCAAAGATATCACTTTAACCTTGAATATTGAGAACCTTTTCGATAAAGAGTACCGCAACCACTTAAATATAGCGGATTTCTATAACGAGCCAGGTTTGAATGTTATTACATCACTGAAATTTTCTTTTTAAAAAGCAGTAACTATTTAGCGTAATCACCTTAAAGCCACTACAAATGGTGCGAACATTGGCTTCGCCCGGCTTCGAGGGGGACACAGCTCAGATCGGCAAGCGGCTTGGCTGCCGCCGCCTGGAGCAATGTCCCCACATCGAGATATTTTGAGAACTACATTGCGCTGAAGTTACAATTTTTCAGTACTGTCCGGTTTAAAATTTGCGGAGACAATATCAGGAGCCTGTCCGAGAATGCTATTTTTCCCCAGCTCTTCGTTATTTTTTGCCAATAATGCTCGAAATACTAAGTGTATGTCTGTGCTTATTGGCAAAAAATGCCTCAATCTGAGAAAAAATTTCTATTCTCGGACAGCCTCCTAGGGATATCGGGTCGTTTTCCGTAACGTCTCGCAAAATTTTGTCGTTTTTCCCAGCGAATGAAGCCATGAAATTGCGACTGTCTGAGTGAGGTACGAACGAGTTTCGCAATTTTGGCGTAATGAGCGCTGGAAAAACAAAAATTTTGCGTAAGAAGTGGAGGGAAATGACCCGATATCCCGGGTTGCAATTTCCTAACCGGACAGCACTGTGTAAAAATGGTTTATTCGCTATTTTCTTCATAATTTTTCATTAACTTAACCTGCAAGGAAAACCTATGAATACCATTTCCCATTGCGCTCGCTGTAAAATACCTAAAAATGAAAGAATCTGTCAATGTCAGGATGGTAAAGGGCCTAAATTTTGTCCTACCCTTAACTTTGCAGATCTCGTTTCAACCGTAACAAGTGAATATCAAGCTCCTGAATTCAAGACTTTTGCCAAGCTGGCTTCGATCCAGGAAGCCGAGTGTTATGCCCATCGGGCTGCCGGACCTTATGTGCTCCAACCGGAGAAGTGCCGAATTCAGGAAACTATGGAGTTTGCCACAAAGATCGGGGCCAAAAAGCTTGGTCTGGCATTTTGTGGTGGTTTGCACAGGGAGGCCGAAATGCTTTGTGATGTACTTGAAACAAGAGGTTTTGAGGTGTTTTCAGTATGTTGTAACGCGGGCGGGGTTCCTAAAGAATCCATTGGGATTAGTGAAAATCAGAAGGTTTATGTCGGAGAGTATGAAACCATGTGCAACCCGCTTTTTCAGGCCGAGGTCTTGAATCAGGCGGGGACTGATTTTAATATCGTGCTTGGTCTTTGCGTGGGGCACGACTCCCTGTTTTTTAAAAAAACAAAGGCCATGTGTACTGTCTTGGCAGCCAAGGATCGGGTGACCGGTCACAACCCGCTGGCGGCCTTGTATACGCTACATTCATATTACCGGAAACTGAAGAACTAAAATTAAAAAATAGTCTCGATATTAATCGGGACGCTTTTAATGTCGAAAACAGGAATCAAATTTTAGTGGTGAACTTGATTGAAGGCCGAACCATTATTAAGCACTATGTGTCAAAAGGCAATTTCATTAAACACTGGACGAAGGCAAATTATGATGTTATAAGGCTCCGCTTGTCGTTAGCGCCTGACCGAAAACCGCCAATTTCCCCGATTGCTGTGTTAGACTCAAATTTTAATCCTCGGAATACTCAGTGTATGCCTGTGGTTAAAATCTTCGCCTGCCTTGCACTCAAGAAAATTGTCAGGTTTTCGGTCAGGCACTAGTTAACGGTGATATTAAGAACCTGTTATTTATGTTGGATTGAGCGACTGATATGGTTTCTGAGATATTCTAAAATTTGTGTACCAAGGAAAGTCGGATATTAAAACGGCTGTTTTCGGTAGCGGAAACAGCCGTTTCTTTTTTTTAGGAATAATTTTTTTTGGGCAGCCATGTTTGATGGTTGTCGGTAATTTAAGG
>JAYEMC010000030.1:0-6138 GCA_034717935.1 Pseudomonadota bacterium
ATACCGGAAAATGCGGCGGCCAGGTGGTTACCATCTTCCAGTTGTAAACTTTTTTTGCAGCAGCTTTACGTGGTTTTAGAGCTAGACCCGCAGCCCCCAGACCAACTGCACCAACCCCGGCCTTTTTCAATACATCACGTCTTTTCATCGATTACGCCTCCTTTTTTTAACTAGTCTACTGGATCACCTAAAACAATATTCTATTGAACTGTAACAACTACTCCCAGAAAAGATTACTGTCAAGCATAAACCGACAAAAAAGAAGTTAATATTCATATTTATAACTATAATCGTAACTGTTCAGCGTAATAACCTTAAAGCCACTACAAATGGTGTGAACATTGGCTTCGCCCGGCTTCGAGGGGTACACACCCCAAGAGTACTTCCTCGCTTCGCTCACAGCGCAGCTCAGATCGGCAAGCGGCTTTGCCGCCGCCTGGAGCAATGTCCCCGCATCGAGATAGTTTGAGGACTACATTACGCTGAACAGTTACAAAGAATCTTCTGTTTGAATGCCAAACAGTCGGGCTGCGTTGGCACCGCAAATCATATCACGCTGCCGGCCATCCAGATCGACCTCCTGCATATCCTTAAAATATCGTCGAGGACGCAACAAAGGAAAATCACTGCCGAAAAGAATCCGCTCAAAACCGGCCATCTCCCCGCCCAGCCGATAGATATCATTTTTAAAGAGATACGGGCTTGCAGCCGTATCATAATAGAGATTTTCGGCAACTTCGGAGAACTCTTTTTTGAGCAGGTGATAAAATGGAAAACCGCCTCCCCAATGCGCGAAGATAGTCGGTACATCGCCGTAAAGTTTGAGAAATCGGTAGAGATTACGAAGTGGAACATCACCCTTTCCCGGATAGTTATGACCTACAGGCTCATTGGTATGGAGATTCAGAACTTTCTTGTGATGACGCAAAACCTCCATCACCGGAGCCATTTGATCAACTACTTTATCACTGAAACCTTCAACATAAAAGGCAAGTTCACCAATCCCGTGTAGTCCCTGGACAAGACAGCGATCGCCTTCGAGAGCAGCTTTTTCAGGATCGGAAAAACCAAAACAGGCCATTCCTAAAAGATGTTCGGGATGATTTTTAACCTGTTCGATCACATAATCATTACAAAGTCTTGAGATCCCGGCATCACGCCAGGGAAAACCAAAGACAACAGAGCGATCAACCCCATCCTCATCCATCACCGACAACAACTCTTCGGCTCCGACAAGACGGGATTTTGGTGAAGCATAGAGAAGTTCAAAATCGGGTTCACCAACAAAAAACTTCTCTCGATTCTCCCTGATTTCAGGGGGGAAAATATGGACATGGACATCGATTTTCATAAAAATCTCCTTAACCCGGACTCGCCGGGATCAAACAATTATAACAAAATAACTTGACAAGTAAAAGTAATTTAGAGGATAATGAATATACTTATGTAACTATTCAACTAACCCGTGAATTCAGGGGACACAATCCCGATTTCCTTCGGAGAATCAGGTTATGTCCCCGGAATTCACTGAAATCCATCAAAATTAGAATCTTTTCTACTTACGCTGAATAGTTACATACTAATTAGCATACCATGATATATTTGAGCAAAAGATTTTACCGTCGGAATCTAAATTGACTATGAACCAGCAAAACCAACTCCTGCTTAAACTGATTGATACGATCCCGGATCTTATCTTCTACCGTGAACTTGACGGCACCTATCAGGCTTGCAACCAGGCCTATGCCAGATATGTAGGCAAAACGATTACTGAAATAATCGGCCACAGATTAGATGAAGTTCTGGACAAAGAAGAGGCCGACCGTTATCTGGAACTCGACCAAGTTGTTATTAAAAGTGGCAAGCCTCACCAAACCGATTTATGGTTGCAACACCCGGATGGAAACTTTCGGATCTATGACACAGTACGCACACCTTTGCGAGATTATCTTGGCAATATAACCGGAGTTGCCGGAATCTGTCGTGATATCACCGAAAAAGACCGCTTACGCAAACTGGCCGAGGCTGAAGATTACAAATACCGAGCCGTCCTCGAAGCCAGCCCCGACCCGATTGTCGCTTACAACATGCGGGGTGAACTCAACTATGCCAATCCGGCCTTTATCAAAACCTTTGGTTGGAGCTTGAAAGAGATTGAAAACCGGAAAACAGATTTTGTCCCCGATGAGAACTTACCGGAAACCTTGAAGATGGTCGACAAAATTAAACGGGGCGAAAGTTTTAACAACGTTGAAAGTCAACGTTTCACAAAAAATGGAAGCAAGATCACAGTCAGTGTCAGCGGTGCCATAAACCGTGCCCCCGATGGCAACCTCCAGGGCAGTATTATCACTTTAAGAGACACCACTCTCCAGAAAAAACTTGAAAGCCGGCTCCAGCAGGCCCAAAAAATGGAAGCCGTAGGAGAGCTGGCCGGTGGTATTGCTCATGATTTCAACAACCTGCTGACCGCTATCCAGGGACACATCTCGATTATCCAGCTAAAAACCGACCTTGAACCATTTTTAGAGAAAAAATTCTCCCGGATTGAGAAGATCATCGCTCGCGGAGCCAACCTGACCAAACAGCTCTTAGGTTTTGCCCGTGGCGGCAAATACCAGATCGAAACCCTTGACCTCAATCAAGTCATAAGTGACAGCCTTGAGCTCTTTGCCCGGACTCATAAAGAACTTACAATCAATACCAATTTAGCCAATAAACTTAAACGTATTGGAGCTGATCACGGACAGATCGACCAGGTACTCTTAAATCTCTACGTCAACGCCTGGCAAGCCATGCAAAACAATCAAAAAAACACCAAACTGACCATTGAAACCAGCAACTTTGTGGTTGACCACCAACACTACCAGGAACTAACGCCAGGAGATTACGTTAAAGTATCTGTCTCCGACAATGGCTGTGGTATGAATAGTGAGACCCTAAAGCGAATATTTGAACCCTTCTTTTCGACCAAACAACGGGGCCAGGGTACCGGCCTGGGCCTCTCTTCCGTATACGGCATTATCAAAAATCACGGCGGCTCAATTACAGTCTACAGTGAAGAGGGATTGGGCACAACCTTTAACATCTTCATACCGGCAATTACAAAAACTGCTAAAGAGGCAGGGGAAAACAACCGAGAAATTGTAACCGGCAATGAAACCATTCTTCTGGTTGATGATGAAGCAATTGTCAGGGAAGTAAACGAGGAGATTCTCAGCGAACTCGGACACCGGGTTTTCAGTGCCGGCAACGGCCGCCAGGCCCTGGAAATTTACCAAAAGAAAGGAGACGAGATTGATCTTGTCATCCTCGATATGATCATGCCGGAGATGAGCGGGGCCGAGGTTTTTGCCCAGCTGAAAGAACTCAACCCAAAGGTCAAAGTCCTGCTCGCCAGCGGCTACAGCGTTGAAGGTCAATCTGCGAAAATCATGGCTCAAGGATGTAGCGGTTTTATGCAAAAACCCTTTACCTTAGAGCTTTTATCAAACAAGATAAATGAAATTTTAAAAGGAAAAGAAGAGCGCCGAAGTTAATAACTACGAAAGTTCTGTGGTGGTGCAACAAAGGGTCTGAACTCTTCGGCCAGAGCCCCTAAAGATTGACCACTGAAAAGTGACGTAATTCTAAGTTGCGCTTTGCTACGACCATTCTGAAAGACCACCAAAGGTTGTAAAACCAATCCATAACGCCCCTCTCTACGACATTTCTGTTGTAAAAAACCGACGGTTTTCTGATTTGACCCAGGTAGACTGAAAACCTGCAAACTTGGAAATGTGCTAAGTAAACGACTGATAGATAGGGTTGCCTGGTTGGTAAAATAGGGATAGGGGGTCAAGTTTTTAACCGGAGTGACATACAAAACCACCGGGGCCGGCAAAAAAACCTGATCGCCTTCGACTATCTGTCTGCGGCCTTCGGCCACCAGAGCCCGATTAAGATGTCCGGCCGATTCGTTAACGGTTACATAGCCACGGTAGACCATGACCGGCCGGTTATGGTCTGTACTACCATCCTCTTCCGATAAAGTTTCGGCTGATTCTCCAAAAACCAGTAGTTCGGATGAATATGCCGGCACCAGATCGCCGGAGAACTCAATGATCACCTCATTTTTCTCCGGCAGAAGGGCCACCACCTCACCGACAGCCGAGATATTGGCATTCAGCTTTTCAAAAAGGACGGCAAAAGCGTTGTCTAAAGTCGCAGCCTGAGCCGTACGAACCTGAAAAAACGAGAAGCATAAAACAGTAATCAGGAGAGAAACAGCCCAACGACCGACAGTAAATTCTCTTGTAGATCGTATAATTGTCATTCTCACTGAAAACTAAACCCCTAAAACTTTAACAATCCGTTTCCCGGCCTCATTGAGCCGTTCTTCGGGAACGGTTAAAGAGATCCGAAAATAGCCTTCACCAGCATCCCCGAAACCATTTCCGGGAGTCACTACGACACCGGCTTTTTCAAGAAACATGGCCGAGACTTCAGCCGAGGTCATCCCTTTCGGATTATTGATCCAAAGATAGAATGTCGCCTTTGGGGAGGCTAAAGTAAATCCCGCCCGGTTAAGAAAAGAGACCATCAAATCACGACGTTTACGGTAAATATCACACATCTCTTCAACACATTGCTGGTCAGCCGCCAAAGCCGTAATCGCGGCTTCCTGAATCGCCTGAAAGGCCCCGGAATCAATATTAGTTTTGACCTTTCCGAGTCCGGCAACAATCTCCGGGTTACCAATCGCAAAACCGATACGCCAACCGGTCATATTGTAGGTTTTAGAAAGCGAGTGAAACTCGATACCAACCTCCCGGGCTCCGGGAATTTCGAGAAAACTTAAGGGTCTATATCCATCATAAGCCATCTCCGTGTAGGCCGCATCGTGACAGACGATAATATTATGACGGGCTGCAAATTCGACAACTTTAACAAAGAAATCGTAATCAGCCACAGCACCGGTAGGATTATTAGGGTAATTGATAAACATCAATTTAGCTTTTTGCGCAACCGTTTCCGGAATAGCGTCAAGATCAGGCAAAAAACCGTTCTCCGCTTTGAGCGGCATCATATACGGCACGCCACCGGCAAAGCTTGTCGCAATGGCATAAACCGGATAACCGGGATCGGGAACCAGAACGTAGTCGCCGGGATCAACAAAAGCCAACGGCATATGGGCGATACCCTCTTTTGAACCAATCAGTGAAACAACCTCGGCAGCCGGATCAAAATTCACTCCGAAACGACGTGCGAACCAGTCGGCAGCAGCCTGCCGATAGGAGAGCATGCCGACATATGATGGGTATTGATGGTTCTCACTCTTATCTGCGGCCAGCTTAAGGGATTGAACAATATGAGCCGGCGTCGGCATATCCGGATCCCCAACACCAAGATCAATAACATCGATCCCTTGCGCCTGAACCTCAGCTTTTTTCGCATCAATGGCAGCAAAAAGATAGGGTGGCAACTGCTTTATTCTCTCGGCATATTCAATTTTGAATTTTTTACTCACTTTTTTCTCCTACAAAGCCTATCGTAAAAAGGGACACCGCCCAGGAGACTGCCCGTGAATGCCCTTTTTCCCCAGCTCTTCGTTATGCTCAAAAAATTATCCTCGGAATATTAAGCATATGCCTGCGGTAATTTCCCTCGCATGCCTCGATCTGAGAAAAAATTGCTATTCTCGAACAGCCCCCTGAACAGTGCCCCCATATTTATGAAACTTCGCATTTAAGTCTAAATTAGTACTGGTAGATCTCTTCGCCATAGGTTTTAATCCATTGACTCCGTAATATCTCTTTAGCTTGCTGAATATTGTCAACTTCAACAATCAAGATCGCATCATCACCTTTTAACGTAATAAAAGGGTAAAGGGTTTCGACATTTACCCGGGCCTCATTTAAAGCTCGCAAAATCACATTGAGTCCGCCCGGATGATCCGGGGTTCCGACCGCAATCACCTCTTTGCTATGCACGGCAAAACCATTGGCCATCAACACGTTATAGGCCTGCTCAGGAGTATCGACGATAATTTTAAAACGATCAGGATCAAGCTCTGAACAAGCCATAAAACCTTTAATATTAATCTGCTCTTTCTCTAAAATTTCACAGATTTGGCTTAACCGACCCGGTGTATTATCA
>JAYEMC010000031.1:0-6090 GCA_034717935.1 Pseudomonadota bacterium
GCCGACTTCGCGGGCCGGTCGCATGGTGGCGTAGAGGTCAAATTCCGGACGGGTCGGAAAGGGGGGCGGAAAAATCTTCGGCAGGATACCCATCTGGATTTCACTGGCGATGTTAAGTTCACTTTCAATCCGCTCTTTGGCGGCGGTGGTTTCAGTTAGATTTTTGATGTACTCTTTGAGTGAGTGTTGCATTTCGGAAAAAGAGAGGGCCAGACGGTCAACTTCATCATTACTTTCCGGGGTTTTGGGTCTCGGGATGGTGGTTTCCAGGTCGCCGGATGCGATCTGGTTGGCGCTTTTGGCTAAAGCCGACAGCGGCTGGGTGATTTTTCGAGAGATCAGCAGGATGGTTAACATGATCAGGAAAAAACCACCGATTCCTAGACCGAGCATGACTTTGGTTAGGGCATGGATGTCAGCCATCAGTTCGTTTTGGGGGAAAAGTACGCCCAGTGACCAGCCGTTGGCCGGTAGCGGGGTGTAGGCCATCCAGTATTTTTTGCAGTTTGTCAGGCTGGTGAAGGCGGTAAAACCTTTTTCGCCGGCAATCATGCTACGACCGATTTCCCGGATTCGAGGATTATTATGGGCTTCGGCGATACTGAAAATAGTTTCGTTCATAACCAGATCGAGATCGGGGTGGGTGACAAACGTACCGTTGCGGGTGATGAGAAAAGCGTAGCCGGTTTCTCCGGTTTTCAAAGATGAGACGACATTGCGCAACCAGTTGAGGCTTAAATCGATACAGACGATGCCGCTAAACTCTTTATGATCAGCATTTTCCCGATAAAATGGGTACGAATAGCTGGTCATGACGGTGCGCCCGCTTACGCCGTAATAGGGCTCGCTCCAGACGGCTTGGTCGAGTACTTTGGGGATTTGATACCAGTCGTGAGAGCGGTAATCATATTCAATGGGGCTCTCTTTAATTTTGTTGTAGGCTCGGACGTAGTAGCGGGAGTAAAGGTTAAGCTTATGCTTGTTAGTTTCGAATTCGTTGGTTTCGAGATTAACTTTGGGAGCGAAGGCTGTGGCGATGCCGAAGAGTTCCGAGTTTTGTTCCAGTCGGGCTTTTAGCAGGGTTTTGAGTTCTGTATCGTCGGGCTCCAGTTCAGTAATTGTCAAGGCGATACCGGCTGGAATCTTTTCCGCCGCTTTAAGGAGGCTGTTGATCCGGTTGGCGGTGGCTTGAGCCAGATTGAAGGCGTTCTCCTCAATCTTTTCGACCATCAAGCGTCGGGTGACGTTATAGTTTAAGGTCAAAATCCCGGCGATGACCAGGGTCACCCCGCTTAAGACCAGCAAACTCAATTTAAAAGCGATTCCACGCCGGCGCAGCCAGTTCATTATTGTTCTCCCGCCGGTGGTTGATGAAAAGTATTAAAGTCAGGAATTTTTTTGAGAAGGCCATTTTTTTTAAGGCCATCAGCTACCCGTTGAAAGTCTTCAAGGTTAAGATGTCCCATAGTTTGGGGGGAGTTCGCCGGCAGGATGATGTCGTGCATTCTGTTCAACATCCACTCCTGATGGACGCGATTGCTGATGACATGCTCTTTTTTAAGGTTGCGCATGGTGATGTCAAGGGCCAGTTCAGGTTTGGCAAAAGTTCGCCGCCAGCCCTCCAGAGAGGCTTTAACAAAGGCTCGGCAGAGGGCCGGTTTCTGTTGCCAGGTCTCTTTGCGGACATAGATACCGTCTTCGGGGTAGTTGAGGCCATGGTCGGCATAGAAGAAGGTGGTTAGCTCCTCAGGGTCGAATCCGGCATTAAGAATTGTGTGGTATTCGTTGTACCACATGGCCGAAGTGACGGCGACGCCATCCCGTAAAAAGAGGTTGACAGAGTACGATTGTTGGAGTGGTACCACGCTAAGATTATACTGTTTGAAAAAGATCTTTGGCTGGATCTCGAAAGGTGGGCCCCAGAGGCCGATTTTGCGGCCTTCCATATCACCTGGTTTCAGGATGCGGCTTTTTTTTTTTTGGCAATTAGCATCAGGGCGCTGCGTTGAACAATTTGGGCCAGGTTGACGACTTCAACACCCTGACTACAGAGATCGAGGCCGGTAACTAGCCAGAGACTGGCAAAATCACTCTTTTCGTTTTTCAGATAGTCGGATGAGGAACTTTTCGGGCCGCCGCTGATGATTTCGACATCAAGGCCGTGCTCTTTGTAGATGCCGGTCTCTTGGGCAACATAATAACCGGCGAACTGGGCTTGAGGTACCCATTGCGGGATGAATGTGACTTTTTTTAAGGGGGCGGTTTTAGCCTCAACAACTTGGGCCTTGACGATCTTGGCCGAGCTTAACAGCAGGCAGAAGAGAAAGAGCAGGCCGATGAAGAAACTTTTCTTGAAGGGGTTATTTGACATGGCGGGGCTCAAAGATGATGCTTAGACAGTTCTCGTCATCTTTCCGGTGCCAGGAGATGCCGTCGGTGAGCTCCTTCATGAGAAAGATTCCGAGTCCGCCGATTGGCCGTTCCATAAGCTCGGCTTCGAGGTCGGGAGCGGCCCGTTCCAGAGGGTTAAACAAGACTCCTTTGTCTCTGATCTCAAGGTGTAATTTGCCGTCAGCTTTCCCCTCAAGATGGAGAATTAATCTACCCGGTCTCTCGGTCGGGTAGGCATACTCAATAACGTTGACCAACGCCTCTTCGAGAACCAGTTCGATCTCCAGTGTCCGTTTGTCGGTGAAATCAAATTGCCGAGCCTGATCGCAGACGAAAGTCATAAAAAGGGGTAAGTTTTCAAGCTTTGCCGGCAGTTCTATGAGGTTTGGTGCAATTGCTTTTCGACTGTTATTAGGAGGCGGCATCATCAAGGTTTGCAAAAATTGGAATGATTTTGTCAAAGCCGGAGATCTCAAAAACTGTCTGGACGCTCTCCTGCAGAGCTGCGAGCTGGAGTTTGCCATCCAGGCTGCGTACCTTTTTGGCAGCCATCAGGATGGCTCGTAAGCCGGCACTGCTGATATAATCAAGTTGGCCGCAATCAATCGTGAAGCTCTTTAGCTCCTGTGTAATCCAGTTCTCAAGTTGACTCGTAAACTCAGCCGCCGTAATCGCATCCATGCGACCGCTAAGCGTTGCTGTCAGAAGGTCATTTTCTCGTTTTAATTCTTTAATTTCCATTCTCTAGCAAACTCCATAGATACTTGTTTGTGTGGTTTTTTCCGGATGGGGCCAATTTAGCACAAAATGAGGGGGATTTGTCAAATAAAAAATAATTATAACTTCTTCAGCGCAAGTAGAGAAACACCGTATATTGAAGAATTTGCGGGTTAGCTGAAAAGTCACAAAAATAATTTATAAAAAAGGTGTGAAAAGCTGTTAGCTTGTGCTATGTATTACAACTGGTACTGGCTCTAAGTATCTATTTATATTAATAGTTATACTATTGAATCTTAGAGGGTTAAGGCTCTCTTGGACGAAATTAAAATGAAGTTAACCATTTTACAGGAGGAGAAAATGACAAAAAGAATGGTGCTTTTTACAACTGTTTTACTACTGGTGATCATAGCTGTCCCAGTCTTGGCTGCGAATGTCAAGATCAAGGGTGATTTTAATAACCGCTTTACGATATACACCAATCACAATGATTGGCTCGATGCCGAGAAAGGGGTTTTACGAGACGGGAACTCGTCGGAAACCTGGGGTGAAACCAAGTATCGGCTGTGGTTTGATGCCACCACTAATGATGGCAAAGTTAAAGGTGTCTGGGCCTTTGAAGTTGGATCTTTGGAGTATGGTAAAGGTAAAGCTGCCGATGGTGAAGGTGCCGGCACTGGTGGTGGTTACTCCGGTGATGCTATTAATGTTGAAACCCGCTGGCTCTACACGGACTTTCAACTGCCGTGGCTTGCCGGCAAGGCCCGAATTCGTATGGGTCTGCAACCCTTTAATGTAAATCCCTATCTCTGGAAAGAGACGATCATGGGGGTGTCGTCTGATATCGCTGCGGGGCCGGTTAATTTGAAACTGGCCTGGTTGCGGCCCTATCGGGATGAAACCAAAGATTCGGACGATGATGTCGAAGATCTTGATGCTTTTTACGGTCGGGTTAATTTTAAACCAACAAAAGATGTTAGCGCCGGTGTTTTTGGGCTCTATTTTCAAGGTGACGCCGACAATAGTGATCCCGCAAGCTTTAGCACGATTACATCACAAAATTATGAAGTGAAAAAATTTAAAAATGAGTTTGATCTTAGTCTTTTTACGATAGGTACGGATGGTAAGGCCAACTTCGGTCCCATGTTTCTTAATTGGGACCTCATGTATCAGACAGGCAGCGTTGATAATGCCGATTTTAAAGAGTCATATAATGGTTGGGATTACCATAAGGGGGTTGTCAACGAGGACTTTGATGTAAGTGCCTGGTTGGCCCATGTTGATATTGGTTACAAAATTAATAAAATGAAGTTTACTTATACATTCTGGTACGCTTCCGGTGATGATGATGGTAGCGACAGTGATTTTGATGCCTTCATGGCGGTTGATATTGATCGCATGGATAATATCTGTATCTTTAAAGGCATGTATGCTGAAGATGATTATTATACTGAGAAAGACTATCTTCTTGATAAAGGTTTTATCATGAATAAGCTGGCCTTTGATTATAAGGCCAGCAAAAAACTCTCCTTTGGTACTGCGGCAATGTATATGTTGACGGCCGAAGATATTGTTTATTTTGATGACGATGGAAAGCAGAGAAAAGAAGATGAAGTCGGGATTGAAATCGATGCCTATATGAAATACAAAATTTACGACAATCTTGAGTTTGCCATCAATGCCGGTTACCTGTTCAGTGGTGATGCGATGGATTTCTGGGAAGAGGGACAGCGTGATGGCAGCAGTGATGAAGATATTTTTATAAGTTCATGTCGGGTGCGTTATAAATTCTAGGAGTTTTTTCTATTCGAGTTAGGGTTTTTTTGAGCCAGAGGCTGGCGATAGTGGCTGAAGTCAGGCTGCCGCAGAGTCCGGCGATAGCGACCATGCGAAAATCGCATTTGAGATAGATAATAAAAATCGCGGCCAGCGGCAAAGCGACAACAAAGAGGCGGGCACCGTTAATCGCCAGGCCGGGCAAACTTAAACCCAAACCCTGCAGGGTACGGTTGGCTGATATGGTTATTGCCATAAAAGGAAAACAAAATATTTCAAGGCGCAGATACGCGGACGCCAGACGCAGTGGTTCGGCCTCGTCGGTAAAAAAACGCAGAAAAAAGTGGGGCCAGGTAAACATTATAAGGGAGCAAGTTAAGGCGAAACCGATATTGACTAAGATTGCAAAATTGATGATCTCGCGGAGCAGCTGAATGCGCCCGGCCCCGTAAAAAAGGGCACTTAGGGTCAGCAGGGCAACCGAAAAGGCGACCATCGGAATAATCACGGCACTGTCTATCCGGGTGACCAGTCCCAACGCCGCTACGGTGTCGGTGCCGTATCCGGCAATCAGGCGGTTGATGCCCATCATGTAGACGGCCATCAGGAGCATGGTCAAGCTGGCCGGCAGGCCGATGGCAAAGATCTCTTTGATCGTGGCAAAAGAGAAATGCCAGACTTTGCGACCAAGATGCAGGGCCGAGCGCCGTTTCAGGTAGAAAATTGCCAGAATCAAGCCAGCCAGCAGGGCTATGTCGGTGGCGATGGCGGCACCCCTGATGCCGAGTTTGAATGTGAAGATAAAGAGCGGATCGAGGCCTAAGTTGAGAAAAAGGGTGAAAAACTGAAGTTTCATCGGTGTAACGGTGTCACCCTGGGCTGTAAAAATGCTGTTGATGGCGTACATCGGAAACATCAGAAAAACCCCGACGGCAATGATCCGCATATAGTCACCCGCCAGCTTATGGACTTCCATCTTCGCCCCGAGCATTGTCAGTAAGGGGTCGAGAAAGATCTCGACTGTCAGAAAGAGGAGAGTTGCGCACAGCAGTGAACTGGCAATTCCATGCAGGGCCGTATTCGCGGCCGCTTTTTCGTTGCCGGCACCGAGGAGGCGGGCAACTGTTGAGTTGAGGCCCACGCCCATGCCTATATTAAATGAGACCAGCGTGAAAAAGAGGGGAAATGAGAACGTCAGGGCGGCCA
>JAYEMC010000032.1:0-6075 GCA_034717935.1 Pseudomonadota bacterium
GATTTCATAAGTGCCGCCGGGGATCTCAGGATTGTCTGCTATCGGGCCGAAGCCAAGGATGATATCATCCTTGCCGTCACCGTCAAGATCACCACTGGTCGGGCGGACTTCACCTCGGGCCAAATTATATTCATCCCAGCTTGAGGTCATCCATGTCAGGTGTCTAAGTTGGTTGTCGCTGACCGAAAAAACCTCAATAATTCCCATGCCTTCCTGACCTAGGCCGATCAGGATCTCATCTTTGCCATCTCCATCAAGATCCCCGCAAGCGGGCCAGGTTTCGCCATTTCCTTCATTGTAGATTCCCCAGTTGACTTGTCCCCAAAAGAGATGCTGATGGTTGTCGTCAAGAACCTGGAAGTGGCCTAAGGGAACAATCTTGTCGCCTGTAATCGGCCCCATGCCGATGATGATCTCGTCCTTGCCGTCACCGTCGATATCACCTCTGGCAACTCTTGATTCACCTCTGAGATCGTTGTAGTAAGACCAGCCCGACCGGCTCCAGTGGTTGTGGAAGTAATCGACGGTAAGGCTTTTTATCCAACCGCCATTGTTCGGCCAGGGGCCGGTACCTGCCACAATCTTTCCGGCTTCAGGATTTTTCTGTCTCTCTTCAGGTAGGGATTCAGCGCTTAATAAAGGATCGCTTTCTTCACCGAAATCCTGGTTGAGTGCCAGGGGGTCATGCGTAAAAGAGATGGCGGATGAGGTGGTTACGCCGGAGTCAACGAGCTTATCTTTAGTGACCTCATTAGAGTAGTCGCTCCGGTTGCCCTCGGCATCATAAGCTTTGACAGCAAAAAACCATTTTTGTTTTGTGTTCAAATCGTGAATTGTGTAGGTGGTTATAAGGCCGACATCAATCGGTGGAAGGTATTTACCGCTGGCATTTCCGTAGTAAAGCAGATAGCCGGTTACCGAATCTTCCTGGTTGGGATCCCACTCCATAGTGACGTCAGCAGTTGCTGCCGGCTCAGCCCCGGAGATTATTTGATCAACCATAACCGTGCCACCGCTGGTGGCTCCAGCGGTGGCGGAGAGGGAGTCGGTTTGTATCTGTACGGCGTTGTTGGCATTTACGGAGCTTGTCGAAAAAAGAATCAAAGCAAAAATTGCAAACAACAGGTGCAGGTATATTGGCCGGGTAAGTTTATATTTGTCTCTATTTTTCATCTCTTTTTTACTCCTGGGAGTTGATCTCTTTGCCGTCTCCCTCCTGAAGTTTGTTGATGATGGGAGTCAGGGAGGGGATAAAGCCAAGTATTGGTAGGTTAAGATAGCGGGCCGCCTGGCGGCCGGATTTAAATGATGGATCTAAAAATTCCAGAAATCCGATGATTACCAGAACTATTGCTAATGGTATCAGAGTGAAAAGTGCTGCCGAACTCAGTCGTTCACTTCGCCACCAGGCGTGGAGCTCTGTTTGTTTTAACTTGGTTTTGTCAAGTTGTAACTTTATTGGATGAGCGTAATTTTTTGCTTTCAAGGTGGTTGCCGACTGTCGGTGATAACCGGATCGTAGGCGGCTCAAAAGTCGATTCATATAGAAGTTGATGAGTTGGGTTCCAAGTTCGGCATCCGGGCCATAGTAGCTGAGTTGTAGCTGCTCATTTTTATCGAGAACCAGCGAGAGTGCTTCAATCGTCGCAAGCATCGTATTTTTATCTTTAAAATTATATTTTATCAGGCCGGGGTCGGTATCGGCAAAACGTTGCCAGCCAGTTAAAGCCAAACGGTCAGTAAAAAAGTAATTGGGCGTTGTTGTTAGGCTTTTTAAAGATATTGTATCTACCGGACTGGTGGTGACGGCAACCGGATATTCAGGGTTGATCTGGAGCGAGCGGCTAACAGTAAATCGATCAGCTTTAATACCAGTGACAAGCAAATAGGTTGCCAAAGGAATCAGAGCGAGAACCAGCCAGAGCGAATGTTGTGTAAGAGCATAGATATAACGTCGTATATTGAAGAGCATAAGTGTTTCCTCTCTTAGAAGTTAAGTCTTGAGTGATTACAGTTTTGGGTGTCAGGTTGCCATCGGGTTACAATATTGGTTGATTGCCAATCCGAGAATGCGAGCTTCTGAAACCTCAAGCATAGTCTGAGCTTTTTTGACCATTTGTCTGGGAGTTTGGTTGGCCAGGACGGTTAGAACCAGCCCATCTGTTTCGGCGGCCATGGAGATCGGGTCGATCATGCGGCGGTTGGCAGATAGTATGGCGGCACTGTCAACGATGGTCAAATCGTAATCGTTGCGCAGGTAACGGATAATTTGAAGGGCATCATTGGTGGTGCCCTCTTCTCTCTGAATGGGAGCCGGTAATAGTTCAAGATTGTTATACGGAGTTGATATTACTTGTTCATGGAAGTTGTCATTAGCCATACTTTCTGTAAGATTGAAATTTGTTTTAAGGTCAAAAAATGTATGCAGGCTTGGAGCGTACCAGTTGTTGTCAATAAGTAATACTTTCCCTTTAAGATTTCGTGAGGCAACAATTCCCAGGCCGGCAGCGAAGATACTTTTACCCTCTTTGGCCGTAGCGCTGGAGATGATGATTACCGGGTTGTTGATTCCTTTAAGATTGGCTTGAATCGACGCAAATGTTCTCCCGGTTTCAGCCAATATCCCGGCTATTTTTGCTTTTATGTATGGTTTTGTATGGGTTTGCAATCTCATTTCCTCCTGGGGTCAAGGGTGCTTAATCGATCTGTTTTGGCTTGTTGTGGTCTCTTTCCTTTGATGTGTCAGGTTGTTCATTTTGAAATGCCGGATGTTTTTTTACGGAAAGACTTAGCTTTCGATAGAGATTATTGATTTTCTGGTAGCGTAAAGCGATCTTTTGTCTTGATTTCAGGCTCTCTTGTAAGGCTAAAAAAATTTCCAATGTTAGTTTGTCTCTGGCATTGAGGTGTTCGCTCTGTTCTTTTAATTGAGCTTTAATAGAGTTAAGCATCCTTTCCTGAACTGAGATGCGATGGATTAGATCAGTGACGTTAGGGGTTGTTAAGCCGGGTTGTTGTATGGGGGCTGATTCTGATTTTGGTGTGGAACTTAGAGTTGAAATTTCCTGGTTATGGTAGTTGTTAAAAAGAGTGCTTTCATTACGTGATTTAATGATCGCATCAATGATATTTTCATCAATTGTCGTCAGGCCGTCGGCGTAGCCGTGAACCAGAGCCAGATCGCAGGTATAGTTGATTAATCTGGGAACCCCTCGGCTGGCGTCCCAGATTTTATCAATTGCCTGGTCACTGAAAAGGGTGGCATAGGCCGGGCATCCGGCAACATGCAGGCGATGGCGGATATACTCCTTGACTTCATCTTGATTTAACTTCTCCAGGTGGTAGTGGATGGTTACGCGTTGGAGGAATTGTTTAAGGTGGGGTTGACGTAGTTTCTGGCGCAGTTCCGGTTGTCCCACCAGTATGATTTGAACAAGATGCTCCTTTTCAGCTTCGAGGTTTGAGAGCATTCTAATCTCTTCAATGGTTTTGTCGGGAAGATTCTGAGCTTCATCGATAATCAAGGTAACTCGTTTGTTCTCTTGACGTGAGGTGATCATGAAATCCTGAAAAACAGAGATCATTTCGCCTTTATCAAGACCTTCGTGGTTGAGCTCGAATTTGCGGCAGATAAGTTTGAAAAAAAGTTCCGGATCGACGTCTGTGTGGCTTATTACGCCGACCAGGAGATCTTTCGGTAGTTGGCGTATAAGATAATTAATCAGGGTGGTTTTGCCGCAACCGATTTCGCCGGTGATAACCACGAATCCTTTGTTTTCCCGGATTGCGTATTTTAGGTGCGTATAGGCATTGTCGTGCCCTGAACTCATGTAGAGAAAATCCGCATCCGGTAGCAGGTCGAAAGGTTTTTCCTGCAAGGCGTAGAATTCTTCGTACATATTATTACTTCCTTTTATTCGTGAGATTTGTTGAAAATAGTTCCAATCAAGGGCGATTCCCCTAAGCGTTCAATTGCCTGTTTGATCTCCTGACGGGTAGTTTTCTCCGCTTCAACAACTAAGACAATGCCGTCGACTAATTTGGAGAATACCTGGGAGTCGGCGTTGGTCAGGATGTCGGGGCCGTCAAATACCAGAATTCGATCTTCATAACGATCTTTCATCTCTTTAACCAGATCTGCCATGCGGGTCGCGCCCAGCATCTCAGATGAGGTTGTCAGGGGGCGTCCGCCCGGCATGATTGTCAGTTTGTCAATGCCAGGATTAAGCAGGATTTCAGAGATTGACGCCTTGCCGAGCAGATAATCGGCAAGGCCTGCGCTCTCCTTGTAGCCAAAGTATTTATGAATTGCCGGTTTTCTCAGATTGGCGTCAATCAGGAGTACGGTACGGTCAATTTCCTGGGCAATGCTGATGGCGAGATTGATGGCGTTGACGGTTTTTCCTTCGCCCGGTTTTGGGCTGGTAATCAGTACGGAATTGCCGCCGGTACTGAGCAGGCGTTGCAATAGCCGGGTTCTTAAAATCTTAATCTTGTCGGCAGCCGGGTGAAGACGGCTGTCGTAAACAACTTTATAACCTTCAAGGCTTTGGGTGTTGAGCACCTCTATTTTTGTTTTAGGGGCACTTTGGCTATTTTTCAGGGCTGCTGGTTTGCTTCCGATAAAATTTTTCTTATGCTTAACTATTTTACTTTCAGGGGTGCTTTTTTCAATCCCCGGCGGGGTGGGGAGAAGCGGCATTTTTTCTTGGCCGGCGATCCGGTTTATCTCGGATTCGCTTTTTCGGGCATTCCGTTCAGTTCTTTCCAGGGCTTTTTTAAAAATGTCTGTCATAGTTGAGAATTCTTATGATTTTTCTGGTTGAATAATTAGATTGTTGATTATTTATTTGCATTTAAATGCCGAGGCGCCGCATCACTTTTATCCAGAGAATATCAAAGGGCATATAGAATACTTGGATAGCAACCAAGGCTGCGATTGTAAGACCTAACAGCAGCATTGCGGTTAGACCGTAACGCCAATATCTTTTGCGACGCTCATTCTGATTTTCCATGATTGGTGTGACACTTAAAACAGGTACTCCGGTCAGGCGGGTGAGCTCGGCGACACTTTTGACGGAGGTGTCCAGGTTTTCGCGCAGGGCGCAAACCCCGGTGCTTAGTCCCAGAGCCAGGACAAAGCCGATTAAAGCAATTGCCATCCGGTTGGGTTTGAAGGGTTTTTCCGGGGTCTGGGCTGGGTCAATAATCTTGAAACGCTCGCCCTGCTGCGACTCTTCCATTTGCTGAGCGACCTGGGCTTCAGTGAGTTTATGGGTGACATCGGTATAGCGGAGCTGGGCCTGGTCAAGGTTTCTGACCATTCGATTGTAGTCGCGTTCGACCAAGGGGGCATTTTCCAGTCGGGTTTGGAAATCGGTAAGGTTCTTCTTTATTTGTTGGTAAGCCGCTTCGGTGGCGGCGATCTCCATAGCGGTCGACTTTATTTGGGTCTGCAAATTAATAAAGGCCGGGTTGTTGATGGTGGTCGTTTCCGGGGTGTCGGTCGCAGCCTGATTTTGTGCTGATTGGGTGAAATTGTTAATCTCCAGGCGGAGGATAGCAATCTCTTTTTCGATCTGTATGCGATCGGGATGTTTGTCGCCAAATCGGGCTTGGAACTCTTTGCTCCGGCGCTGAAGTTTTTCAAGTTGTTCTTGTTTGTTTGTAAGTTCGTCAGCTGATATGGCTAGATTCGGGTTCTGAGCTTGGATCTCAGCAATTTCACGTTCAGTTTTTCTGATATCCGGATGTTTATCGGAGTAACGGGATTTCAGGGAGAGGAGCTCCATTCGCAAGGCTTTCAGTTTTTCGGCTGGTGGTAGCAGGAGGCGCCCTTCATCGCTACGCAAAAAGTTGCTACTTAAGGCCGGATCAATTGTGGCGATCTGTCCCTCAAGGTAAAGTTTACGTTCTTTGAGGGAACGTAACTGCATGCGGTTTTGCTCCAGGTCACGGGTCAAACGGTTGACGGCTTGCAAATTGACCGAGTTGTATTCCGGTAGTTCGCGGCCATGTTGTTGTTTGAAGAGGCTGATCTGTTCTTCAAGTTTGCTTATAAACTGCGCGAGCTCC
>JAYEMC010000033.1:0-6074 GCA_034717935.1 Pseudomonadota bacterium
AATTGATTGTTAAAATTTTTCAGATAGTTTTTGAGGTATTATTTGATGTTTGATCGTCTTTTTGTTCATACTCCATACCATTTTTTAGAAGATGCCATCGATACTCTGGTTGAGTTAGAGATTGCTCCTGAGATCTATTTTTCGGCTCTGCATCTTGAAGAGCTGGCGGCTGATCTAAAACCTCTGGAACAGGCCGCGGCTCGGCTTAGAGAGCATGGTCTGCCATGCTCCTTTCATGGGCCATTTTTAGATCTCTCTCCCGCCGGTTACGATCCTCAGGTTGTGGCCGTGACCAGAAAGCGTTTTCTCGACCTTTTTGAGCTGTCTCGGATTTGTCAGCCCGAGGTGATAGTTCTGCATTCCGGCTATGAACGCTGGCGTTTTAATCTCAATGTTAATCTCTGGCTAGAGCAGAGTGTCGCCTTCTGGCGCCCTCTGTTGGCCCAGGCCGAAGATTTATCAACGGCTCTGGCGATCGAGAATATCTTTGAAACGACTCCCGGCGGTTTGCGGATGCTCTTTGACGAGATCGCATCACCGGCTTTTGGCGCATGTTTCGATATCGGGCACTGGCATCTTTTCGGAGAGATGGATTTAAGTGAATGGTTGGGCCTTTTAAAGAACCACATCCTGGCTTTTCACCTGCATGATAATCGGGGTCGTTTTGACGATCACTTGGTTCCCGGTGATGGCTTGATTAATTTTAACGCATTAAAATCTCTGGTTGAGAGTCACAATATTAAGGCTCGAGTCCACACCTTTGAATTGCATCAGCGTTCTGAGTTGAAACGTGGGATTGACTGGTTTAAACAGAACGAATTTTTGGTGTTTTAATGGAATTTGATTACGAACTTTTGCGAGGGGTCGAAAAACCCGGACGCTATCTTAACCGCGAGCTCAATTCGGTTTATAAAGAGCCGGGTGCTGAGATTATGCATATGGCTCTGGCCTTTCCCGATCTTTATGAGTTGGGAATGTCCAACTATGGTTTCCTGCTTCTTTATCAGCTTATCAATCGCCGGGAAGAGTTTTTTTGCGAGCGGGTTTTTACCCCGGCGGCTGATTTTTCGGCCAATCTTAAGGCGCAAAAAAAGCCTCTCTTTTCGTTAGAGAGTTCGACCCCTCTGAAGGAGTTTGATCTGCTTGGGTTCTCGCTCTCTTATGAGATGGCCTACACAAATGTTTTGCTGATGTTGGAGTTGGCGGCAATTCCCTGGGCTGCCGCAGAACGCGGCGAGGAGTTCCCGTTGATTATTGCCGGGGGGCCGAGTATGGTTAATCCCGAACCAGTCGCACTCCTTTTTGACGCAATCTTGATTGGTGATGGGGAAGAGGCGGTTGTCGAGATTGGGACGCTGGTTCTGGCTGCCAAAAAAGAGGGCTGGCTCAAGGCTGATCTCTTGCTCCAGCTGGCCGGGATTGAAGGGGTTTATGTACCCTCTCTTTTTCAGGCCGAGAATCACGATGGCGTTGTTTGCCTAAAACCGTTGCGTGACGATTACAAGTTGGTTTCGCGCCGGATTTTTACTGATCTGGCAAAATTGCCTCTGCCGACCACGCCTCCGGTACCCTTGATTCAGGCGGTTCATGACCGTCTCGCTTTTGAGATTTCTCGCGGCTGTAGCCGTGGTTGTCGTTTTTGTCAGGCGGGGATGATCTATCGCCCGGTACGCGAGCAGCCGCCGGAAAAACTTTTTGCTGCCGCCGTTGCCGGGGCTGCCTCCACCGGCATGGAGGAGCTTTCGCTGCTCTCTTTAAGTGTGGGTGATTATTCACAGCTGCTTGAGCTGGTTAACGGGATGAAGCGGGCCTGTCCCGGTCTTGATCTTTCACTTCCTTCAGTCCGGGCCGGAGTTTTGAATGACGAACTTCTTGAAGCGCTCAAACGCAGCCGTCAGGGCGGTTTTACGATTGCGCCGGAAGCCGGTACTCAACGTCTTCGGGATATTATCAATAAGGGTTTAAGCGAGGAAGAGATTCTCGACACGATTGAGAAACTTTTTGCTCAAGGCTGGGATCTGATTAAGCTCTATTTCATGATCGGTCTGCCTGGTGAAACCGATGCTGATATTGAAGGCATTGTTGAACTCTGCGGCCGGGCTCTGGCGCGATCACAAAACAAACGGCAAAGACTTAATGTTTCGGTTTCCACGTTTGTGCCTAAACCGCATACCTCTTTTCAGTGGGAGGAGCAGATCGGTCTCGATGAGACCCTGCGGCGTCAGGAGATTATTCGCCAGGGATTAAAGAGAACGGCTCCGGGGCGGCGGCTTAATTTTAAATGGCACGACAGTCGTTTAAGTTTGCTTGAGGGGGTTTTCAGTCGCGGTGATCGCACTCTCTGGCCGGTGCTGCAAAGAGCCCGGCGCCTGGGCTGTTCATTTGATGCTTGGAGTGATCATTTCGATTACTCGCTTTGGCAAAAAGCTTTTAGCGAAGAGGGGTTTGCGCTTGAAGAACTGGTTGCTCGTAAACTTGTCCCCGGCACAACACTGCCCTGGAGCCATATCGATTGTCTGGTTAGTGAAAAATTCCTTGAACGTGAGCGGGAAAAGGCTTTGTCGCAGGAGACGACATTAGATTGTCGTTTGGGTGACTGTAATGGCTGTGGCGTTTGTCAGCCTGGTCGAGGGATAGAGAACGTAACGGCTAAAGACGTGGTTTTGCCTGAAACAGAGATTAACTCGGCCATTGTCCAAGCGCCGCAAACGGTTATAAAGGAGCAGTTCTTAGCTGGTGGTCAGCGGCGTGAATGGCGTTATCAGCTCGCTTTTTCCCGGGGCCGCAGGCTCTCTTATCTTTCTCATCTGGAAAATGTGGCGCTTATTATAAGGGGCTTGCGGCGACTAAAGCTGCCCTTGGCCTTTTCTCAAGGCTTTCATCCTCACCCCAAGGTCTCTTTTGTCCATGCCTTGCCGGTTGGTCTGGCGAGTCGGCACGAGGTGATGGAATTTCGTACTCTGGCTCCGATCGATATTGATCAATTAGAGCGTGAGTGGCCCCAAGCTATGCCTTCCGATCTTAAATTTATTGACTCTTTTCAGCTCGGGGCTCGGGTGGCGGCGATTGATCGTCGTCTTTTGGGCTCCGTTTATCAGATTCAGGCTGAATCTGTTGAAGACTTTGGCTGGCGGGCCCGGTTACCGGAAATTGAGAAGGTCGCAGATCAAGTAATTGCCGGGCTTACCCCCCTGGTTTTGCAACGGCGAAAGAAGGGCAAACTTAAAGAGATTAATCTGGCGCCGCATCTTAAAGCAGCAACAATTGATAAAACTGGTGAGTTAATTATAAATATTGCTGTTTTAGATGGACGTAACCCTAATATATTTGATATATTGGCTTGTTTGGCCGGACTCGATCAGCGTCCGGAGGCTGGAGTGATGGTTACAAAAATAGAAAGTTTGATGGAAAAGGAAAACTGAATATGTCGGCTGAACTGATTATCAATGTTACCGAAGGTGAAGTGCGGGTCGCCCTGCTTGAGAACGGCACTTTAGCCGAACTATTTTATGAGCGCGACCGAGGCTTAGGTATTGTTGGTAATATCTACAACGGCCGGGTTGTCAAAGTCTTGCCGGGTATGGATGCGGCTTTTGTTGATATAGGTCTTGATAAAGCGGCTTTTCTTTATGTTGCCGATGTGCGCAGTGAGGAGGATATCGCACCATTTTTGCCGGCTGATGAAAATGTCGTCGTCGATGAGGAGTTTGTCCTGACTGAAGACGAACTTGATGAAGCCCTGCCGCCGCCTCAGATCGCTGATCTTCTGCAAGAGGGGCAGGATATTCTGGTTCAGGTCTCAAGAGAGCCGATGGGCACTAAAGGGGCCAGAGTAACGACATACAACTCGTTGCCGGGCCGCTATCTGGTTTTGCTGCCGACGGTTGATCACGTCGGGATTTCGCGTAAAATTGAAGATGAGACGGAACGTCAGCGTCTCAAAGAGCTGGTTGCCGAGATCAAACCTGAAGGAATGGGGTTGATTGTTCGGACTGTCAGTGAAGGTAAAGACGAAGGCGCTTTAAAGCACGATCTTAAGTTTCTCTCTAAACTATGGCAGAATATTAATCAGAAAAAAGATAAGACCAAATCGCTGAATCTGGTTTATCAGGATTTAAGACTGGTTCAGCGGATTATTCGGGATCTTTATTCTGATGAGATCGATCGCCTGGTTGTCGATTCAGATGAGTGCTATCACGATCTCAAGGATTTTATTGCCAGTTATTTTCCCGATTTGCATTGTGAGATTGAACGCTATACTGGGATTCAGCCCATCTTTCAGGCCTATGATATTGAGCTTGAAGTCAATAAGGCTTTGGAACAGAAAGTTTGGCTTAAATCAGGTGGTTACATTGTTATTGAATCGACTGAGGCCTTGACCGCAATCGATGTCAATACCGGTCGCTTTGTGGGCAAGAAAAATCTTGAAGATACCATTCTCAAAACCAATCTTGAGGCGGCCAAGGAGATCGCTTTCCAGCTCCGTCTGCGGAATGTCGGCGGCATAATCATCATCGATTTTATCGATATGGAGATAAAAAGCCATCGTGAGCGGGTCAATGTCGCCCTGGAGGAGGCTTTAAAGAGGGATAAGGCCAAATCCAACGTTCTCAAAATATCCGAACTTGGTCTGGTTGAGATGACCAGGGAACGGGTTCGTAACAGTATCTCTCGGATGTTGTGTGATTCATGCCCTTATTGTGACGGTCGTGGGATTGTCAAATCTAAATCGACGGTTACCTACGAGATTGTTCGGGAATTAAAAAGTTACGGCTATGATCCTGATGTTAAGGAACTTGTGGTCATGGTAAATGCCGAAATGGCTGACTATATCTATGATAATGAGAGTCTCTCTCTCGATAATCTTGAATATGTAATGCGCAAGAAGATCACCCTTAAAAAAGTTGATCACTATCAATGGGAAGATTATGAGATCGTTGCCCGGGTTTAATCATTGAAATAATTAAAGGAGCTCGATTATGAGTGTTAGCAAAGAAACTCCTATCCGTGACCTGTTGACTAAATATCCGAAAGCCGCTGAAGTCTTTGCCGCTAAAGGTATGGCGTGTCTGGGTTGTGCCGCGTCAATGTTTGAAACGGTTGAAGAGGGGGCTGCAGCCCACGGAATCGATGTTGACGAGTTGGTTGTTGAGATGAACAAAGTCTTGCAGAAATAATCGTGAGTAAAGAAAGAATTGATCTTCTGCTCGTGCAGCGGGGCCTGGCCGCGACTCGTGAGCGGGCTCGGGCGCTGATTTTAGCCGGCAAAGTTGTCTGTAATGATAACTTGATCGAGAAGGCCGGCAGCCGGGTCGAGAGCAGTGCCGAAATCAGGTTGAAGGGTGAGGATATCCCTTTCGTCGGTCGCGGAGGTCTTAAACTTGAGGCCGCTCTTAATGCTTTTCAGGTCGATGTGAGTGACCGGGTGGCAATCGATATCGGTGCCTCCACCGGTGGTTTCAGTGATTGTCTACTTCAACATGGTGCCCGGCGGGTCTACGCTTTGGATGTCGGTTATGGGCAACTCGCCTGGTCTTTACGTTGCGATGATCGAATTGTGGTGATGGAGCGCACCAATATTCGCCACTCGGTCAAGGCCGATTTTCCGGACTCTCTGGAAATTGCCGTGATTGATCTCTCCTTCATCTCCTTGACTAAAGTTCTGCCGGTTATAGCTACTTTGTTGCAGCCTGCTGCGCCGGTTATCGCCCTGGTGAAACCTCAATTTGAGGTTGGTAAAGGCGAGGTTGGTAAGGGTGGTATCGTTCGTGATGAAGAGAAACGTCAGCTAGCACTTGATAATGTCTGCAATTTTGCCAAAGAGCATGGCTTTTCCCATCATCAAACCATCACTTCTCCGGTTCTCGGACAGAAAGGCAACGTCGAATACCTGATTTTTTTGAAAAATAATTTTGCAGGATCTAATATTTAAGGGTTTTGCGGATGAGTCGGTATAATAGATCTAGCGGCGCGGTTAAGCCGGAAGGTGTAGAATATTGGGTAGATGATCGACCGCCCTGGTCACTATCTCTGATGCTGGCATTTCAGCAGATCGCTTTTCTTGGCTCAATTAT
>JAYEMC010000034.1:0-6051 GCA_034717935.1 Pseudomonadota bacterium
GCTACCGCCGTGCATTTGTTGTAAGCCCCTGAAGTGCTGTATTTCCAATAGTAAAAGAGCTGTAGCCGGATTTCCGGCTACAGCTCTTTTACTTTTTTTTCTTGACAGGTTTTAAGGTCAGGTGCTAGCGAACTGTTAGTACTTTGCCTTGTGGATGGTTATGCGAGATTATTGTCTATAGATCACAATTTCGTTGCTGGCATTGTTGCCGGCCGTATCAGTGGCGGTTATCGTAATCGTATTGTAACCTTTTTTCAAGCGCAGCCGGCTAATGGTCCACTGTTCCGTGCCGTAAGCGGTTCCTGAGCCGCCAAGGTTATTAGACCAGCTTACAACCGCAACTTCGACATTGTCTGAGGCCTCTCCACTGACAGAGGTGCTGCTGCTTTTTGTTGTGTAGGTACCCGTTACACTGGGTGACAGTATTGTAAGATAAGGGGCTGTAGTATCAGTAGGTTCAGGCTCAGGCTCAGGCATGATTTCGACCAGACATTCAGCCTGGGATTGCAGTCCGTTGCTGTCGGAGACGGTCAATCTGAAGGTCAAGAGAGCTTCGGTTAATCCCGCTTCCGGTGCCGTGAAGTAAGGTTGCATGGCTGTGGGATCTGATAATGTTACCGGTACTCCTTGCGTTTGAGTCCAGTGGTATACAGAGATACCGTCATCATTGTCGTAAGATCCGGTGCCGTCCAGAAGCACTGTGCCGTCACTGGAAACCATCTGGTTAAAACCGGCGTCAGCTACGGGCGGTTCGTTATTCCAGGAAACATTAACAATGCAGCGGTCGCGGGCTTTGAGACCACCGGAATCGGTTACTGTGAGAAGGAAAATGAGACTTGTTCCTTCGGGTGAATCGATTGTCGGGGCCATAAAGGTTGGGCTTGCGGCTGTATAATTCGACAGCTCGACCTGGTTTCCGGCAACCTGTAGCCATTGATAATGGCCGATACCGTCATCGGGATCAAAAGAGTCGGTACCATTCAATTGTACTAACGTTCCTTCGGCAACAGTCTGTTCGTAGCCGGCATCAGCCTCCGGCGGACTATTGTCCAGGACAACATTGACAATGCAGTAGTCGCTTGTCTGCATACCTGCACTATTGGTTACTGTAAGGCAAAATTCCAGGGACTCACCTTCAGATCCGGGCATCGGGGTTACGAAACCGGATGTGACGTTGTCCGGGGCCGTAATAGCTACTGGAGTGCCACCGGTCTGTTCCCAATGGTAGCTGACGATTTCGTAATTTAGATCGATGGAGTTGTTTCCATCCAGAATTGTTTCCGTGGCTTCTTCGACGTTTTGATCGGGGCCGGCATTAGCCAAGGGTTTTTCGGGAATCGGCTCAAACGACGCTTCTATGGTATGGGTTGTGTCGATATTGTTGAAATAGTATTCACTGATCGGGCCCATGGAGCTACCATCAACAATTACATCCTTGATTTGCATGCCGTTGTCCGGCATGATCTCAAAATAGATTGTCTCGTCGTAGTCAGCCACAATCGAGCCGGCTGGATATATAGAACCGGCATCACCGGCCCAGGCTTCAACGGCGTATGTGTCAATCGCGAAACTGGCTGAGATAGTAGCATTTTCGGCCAGATCTGTGAACTGGTAACTTGTAAAAGTGTCAACGACCTGATTGTTTACCAGAACTGTTTCAATATGGTAATGTGCATCGGGTGTAAAGGTGAAAATCTGTTCCGCTCCATGCTCTACCGCGATGCTGCCGCTGGGATTGATTACCCCATTGGTGCCGGCCGAGGCCGTGATGGTATGGTTGTCGAGGGTGAAAATCGCGGTAATCGTGTGGTTGCTATCCAGAGAAGTAAACGTAAAGCTATTAAGGGTTCCGACAGATATTCCATCAACCAATAGATCGACAAGATGGTAATTGTCGGCAGCGACGGCTGTGTAGGTCTGACTGGAACCGGCAATCAGATCAGTGTTGCCGCTCGGGGAGATGGTGCCGCCATCTTGGGGCAGGGCTGAAATGGTGAAAGTTTCCGTCGGCGCTACTGGCGGCACTACTGGCGGTGCCACTGGTACTGTTGCTTGATAAGAGAGTTCATTGGACAGGGGGCCTTCATCTCCATCGCTACTATAGGCGGTCGCGACAAAATAGAAGATTTCCCCTGCAGGCAGTCCGCTAAGAGTGAATTCTGGATTGTTTTGATCGGTTAAGTTTCCCAGGGGAATAACGATATGGGAATCACCTTGATCGAGACCGGAGCCTTCGTACGGTGTTCCCGGCGACCCGGCTTTGTAATAAAGTTTGTAGCCTGCCAGATTACTTTCCGGGTTGGGAGCCCAGGCCAATTTTACCTGGTCAGCGAGTGCTGAGGTCGCAAACATAAGGAATAACAGTAAGAGGGTGGTCAGATTGGTGAAGAAAAATTTAGCGTGACGTGGCTGTTTCAGGGCGGGGGGGTGATAGTGTGACATTGAAATATCCTCCAGTAAAGAATGTTTGGCTTCGAAAAAGCAAACACCAGAGGATATTCCTCCAGGCTTTCGGCAGCCCTGCAGCCCTACCTCTATTCTTAAATTTAAGAGGTTTAGGCCAGCGGCTTTGTGTCCCACCCTTTCGGTGTGGTTTACCTTTTTCGAGCGTGAATTGTGCTGAAAATTTATAGTTTACGAGGATTGCAAAAAGGATGCCGAAGTCTTGCATATTTATCTCTTGGCGGAAAAATATTTTGGTTCCGGCTTTGTCGAGTTAGGTTCTTATCGCCTAATTTTTACGTAAAGCGGGCAAAAATTTATTATTTTTACGTTGGCTTTATGTTGCCGGCTAAATTACAAACTTGTTAGGCTCCGGCCTTGTCGAATCGGGGTGCATGAAAAATGTAACTTAAATGTGGCAGAAATGTAAATGGTTGAGGCGAAATCGTAAGTTCTGAGGTTGAAAATGTAATCGCCTTGTTTGCGACACCATCAAAGTTGCCATTTTAATTTTTAACTACTCAGCTAACCCGCAAATTCTGGGGACACAATCCCGATTTCCTTCGGAGAATCAGGTTATGTCCCCAGAATTCACTGAAATATATCAAAATTAGAAGCCTTTCTACTTACGCTGAATAGTTACCTTTAATTTTTAATCAAGGATAAAGATATGCGAAAACTGTTTGATTTTCATCTTCATGTCGGCCATTTTCATGAGTGGTCGGAAAATGCTCGGCGACTTTGGATGGAGACCGGTCCTTATTCGGGTAAGATATATGCGGAGGATGGGTGTCTCGATGTTGATCTCTTCCACCAGGTTCTTGCTGATGAGGGGGTTGTCGGCGGGGTGTTGTTGCCGGAGTACGCTCTGCACACCGCAGGGGTGATGCCGGTTGAGAGGGCAATTGAGGTTAGTAGGTGCTACCCTCAGTATATTCCTTTCGGAGCTTTAAATCCCGAAATTCATCTCGACCCGGTAGCTGAATTTGAGCGTCAATTGGCTCTCGGGGTTAAGGGCTTGAAAATCCATGGAGTTCATGGTCAGCATCACGTCAACGATCAACGCCTCTATCCGGTTTATGAGATTTGTCAAGATCGTAATCTACCGTTGATGTTGCATGCCGGCACCTCGGTTTTTCCCGGCACCCGGTTGCGGCATGCCGATCCTTATGATTATGATGATGTGGCGGTCGATTTTCCGGACCTTAACCTGATCCTCTGTCACGGCGGTCGCAGTTTCTGGTTTCAGTTGGCTGAATATATGGTGATTCGGCATGAAAACGTCTATATCGATCTTTCGGGATTGCCGCCGCAAAACCTGTTGCGTTACTATCCCAAACTGGCAAAATTGAGTCAGCGCTTTCTTTTCGGCACCGATTTCCCCGGAGTTCCGGGCGTTGCCGCCAATGCCGAGAAGATTGCAGCTCTGGATTTGACCGAAGAGGCACTTGAGAATATATTCATCAATAACGCCCGACGTCTTCTGGCTGGCTAGATACTTACAACCCGGGATATCGGGTTATTTTCTTCCACTTCTTACACAAAATTTTTGTTTTTCCAACACTCATTACACCAAAATTGCGAAACTCACTCGTATCTCGTTCAAACAGTCGCAATTTTTTTGGCTCTATTCGCTGGGAAAAACGACAAAATTTTGCGAGACGTTACAGAAAACAACCCGATATCCCTAGAATTCTTTTAAGCAAAGTCTCAATCGGGCAGTACTGGGTTAAAGGTGAAAAAAATGAAAAGAGTCCGTAGGTGGCACTTATGGTTAATCTTGATTCTGATGTTGCCCGTGATTGGGATTTTGTCGTCTTGTGGCGATGAGACTCAAGGTGAAGAGGGAAAACCTGGCGGCCAAAGTCGGAGCATGCGGGGGATTCAGGCGGTTAGCAAAACCGCCTCAGCTGCTCAGCAGCGGCGGTTGGCGGTGGTTATTGGTAATAGCAAATATGAAAAGTCGCAGCTTAAAAATCCGGTTAATGATGCTCAAGCTATGGCCCGTTTGCTGCGGCGTCTCGATTTTGAGGTTGATCTGGTGGAAAACGGTGGGCGCCGGGCGATGGTGACGATGATAAATAGTTTTGGTCGCAAACTGCGCCAGGCCGACGTCGGTCTTTTCTATTATGCCGGGCACGGTATTCAAGTTAAGGGCCGTAACTACCTGATCCCGGTCGATGCGGTTTTAGAGACGGAAGCCGATGTTGAGTTTGAGGCGCTTGATTTAGGCCGGGTGCTGGGCAAAATGGATGACTCACACTGCCAGCTGAATATTGTGGTGCTTGATGCCTGTCGTGACAACCCTTTCGTCCGGAGTTTTCGCAGTACTTCTAAAGGTTTGGCTCTGGTCGATGCGCCTCGAGGCACCCTTCTGGCTTTTGCCACGGCCCCGGGCTCAGTCGCGGCCGACGGCGAGGGAAGTAACGGGATTTACACCAAACATCTGTTGACTAATATCGAACGATCCGATTTGAGTATTGAAGAGGTTTTCAAGCAGGTTCGGATTGGTGTGGTTAATGATACCGATGGCCGGCAGACGCCCTGGGAGTCCTCATCTTTAATGGGGAGTTTTCATTTTCAGCCCGGTGTGGAAATGCGAAAACAGGTTTCAGCTCCGCCGCCAGCCCCTGTTATCGCTCCGGTTGCGGCCTCAGCAATCGTCCCGGCCCCGGCAGAAACGACTAAGGCCTCAGAATCAACCCCGGTGCAAAGTTCGCCGAAAACCGTAAAAAAAGAGTTGTCAAAGTCGATTGAAGTGGCGCATGTCGCAAAAAAAACAGCTCCAGCGGTTAAAAAACCGGTCCATTCCCCCGAAATCAAAAAATATATCAAGATGTTACAATCGTCGAGTACGAAAGATCAACGCTATGCGGCGAAAAAGATTATCCGTTCCTATTCCAGCAACAGAGTTTTGCTCGATGTTGTCAACCGAGAGCTTTTAAAAGGCTATCAGCAAAAGAGCAAGGATCGGCATCATGTCGATGTGATGGCCTGGTTCTGTAAGGTTTTGGGCGCGTCCAAACAGCAGCGTTATGCAGCAACCCTTAGCAAAGTGGCAGATTCCGATACAAACCGGAAACTGAAGAAGTATGCGGCCAAAAGCCTGAGACAGTTACAATAGATCTCTTTTTTTAACGCGGCGTCGTAATCAACTCAATTTTAGCTTCAGCATAACCGCAGTTTTCTCGCAGCATTTGATTGCGCAGGTCATCGAGCAGCTTATTTGCCTTTTGCCAAATTGGTGATTCCTGATCGGGCAGGGGAATGCGTTTTTCGCTGGCGATGACCATGACCTGGTCTTTGCCGAAAGGTTCACTGACTTTCAAGTCGTAAGGGCAGCCATCATCGGGCAAAATCAGAAGACGGTTGGCTAGGAGGCGGCTGGAGTTGGCATCGGGCCGGTTTTTGTGGTCAAGTGGGTAGAGGAGGGTGGCCGAACTGTCCGGATTCAGGTAGAAAATGTAGATCCAGGCGTTCCGATTGATGCGGATCAGGAAACGAATCTGTTCTCCCTGATGGTAACG
Organism: Pseudomonadota bacterium; assembly: GCA_034717935.1. Classification (GTDB taxonomy): domain Bacteria; phylum Desulfobacterota; class Anaeroferrophillalia; order Anaeroferrophillales; family Tharpellaceae; genus Tharpella. Next base: position 5,970 of record JAYEMC010000034.1, read on the forward strand.
GGGCAGGTTGTCGCCTCGGTTGGTACTGATTTCAACCTTCAAGCCGCTCTTGCTGATATGGCCGGCGGGCAGCGGGATAGCT
>JAYEMC010000035.1:0-5957 GCA_034717935.1 Pseudomonadota bacterium
ACCCCGGCGATACTGCTGATTGCTGTTCACCTGGGCGGCCCCCGTTTAATCGATAACCTGCAACTTTAAAACTGATATAGAGCTTAAGGACGACAACTATGCTACTCAACATGTTTAAAGGAAAACTCCACCGAGCGACAGTTACCGATGCCAACCTCTCTTACGAAGGCAGTATCACGATTGACAAAACCTTGCTTGAGGCCGCCGGGATTCTACCCTACGAACAGGTTCAGGTCTACAACCTGACCAACGGTGCCCGTTTCACCACCTACACTATTGAAGGCGAAAGTAATAACGGTGAAATTTGTATCAATGGAGCGGCGGCGAGAATGGCCCGTAAAGGTGACATGGTAATTATTGCGGCCTACGCCACGATGAGTGAAGAGAAGGCAAAAAACTTTACCCCCAAAGCCATTTTGGTTGACGCCGACAACCGCATCGTCAACCAATCTGTCACGTAGAATTTAAGTAACTATTCAAGGAACTTACGCAGCTTGACTGCGCCAGGCGAAGCGAACTTCCAAATTAACGTCAGTTACTTGGAAGTTACAAAAAACGTAACTATAAAAAAAGCCCCACTACTGCAAAACAGTAATGAGGCTTTTTTAAATTATTTTTATCAACTTTGCTAGCGCATACCAAAACGTCTCTTCTTGGCCTGTCGCTTTAAAGCTTCAGCATGTTTCTTTTTTTTGCGCACACTCGGTTTCTCATAGTGCCGTCTTTTTTTCAGTTCCCGGAACAGGCCCGATTTATTGAGCTTGTTCTTGAGAATCTTAATCGCCTTTTCGACGTCATTGTCGATTACCTTGATTTCCATCTAATTCCCTTCTTTCCCTGTAATATTAAATATTTATATCCCTTTTGCGGGGTTTTATAGACACCTGTCCGATAATAGACGCAAGCCTAGCGTCGTCAAAAAGCCTGGGTCGCGAGGCAGAATAGTCTTTATATTGCCTCAAGCCATTTATGTCAATAAGTTTTTACCATGACAACGTTGCAAAATCTCTTCAGGAAGAAAATCAAGATAGCTGAAAATCTTTTTTTCTACGGCCAGAGTCAATTTTTCAAGATCCGCTAACCGGGTTAGAGAGGGAGAATTCCCCCCATAGCGCTGCCTCAGGTCAGCCAGTCGTTCCAAAACCGAAACAATCTCTACATGACGAACCCGTTTATCGGCATAGTAGATAATTTCCTTGGCGACTATGGCTCCGGCAAGATCGGTATTGAGTCGAACATGATTTCGAACAATTTCGGCAATTTCAGGATAACCTTCACGCTCGAGCCACTCACCCCCAAGCTCGGCATGATCACGACCGTTCTCAATTGAGGCCATTTTGGCAATATCATGTAATAATCCAGCACTCAAGAGCAGCCCCCGATCAAGCTCAATCCCTTGGGCAATCAACCCTTCTCTAAGACAGAGGCTGATAAGCGCCACCTGACGACTATGCTCAATAATATGTTCAGGCACATCGTAACTCTCCAGCAGTTCACAACAAGTATTATAATCAGGAATATTCATTAATTTACTACCGTAAGCCGGCCAATTTCAGAACCATACGTTCCAGGATTATCGTTTTTGGTAGACGTGAGGTTTTGATGGCAAGATCAGTATTTCTCAAGATGGCAAAGGCTGTGGCGTAGCTCGGCGGGTTCAATCTTTTAGCCTGATTGACAAGTTTTTTAGCGACAAAGGGCGGTACCTTCAAGGCTTTCGCCAACGTGGAAGAGGCGGCCCCACGATACTCCGACGAGGCGGCGCGGCTCAAAAGACGATATTGCCGAGCCACCATCGCCACAACCACCAGAGCTTCTGTTCGAGCTCTCAGTAAGCCGTCCAGAATGGTAAGGGCTTTAACGCTGCGCCCTTCACAGACAGCGTCACTAAAAGCAAAGATATTACCGCCCCCGCCATCAACCCCGAGAAGATCGACCACCGCCTGATCAATACGGCCGCCGGAGCCGACATAGAGCATCATCTTCTCAAACTCCTGCTCCAACAAAGGAAGATTTGCTTCATGAAGATGGACCAAAGATTCGATCACCCTTGAATCAACGACAATCTTTGCCGTCTGGGCTCGTCGATACAAGCGCTGGCTCACCTCAGAGGGTCGTAATTTATCACTTTTTATAACAATAAATTTTTTCTTAAGTCTGGAGACCAAAATAGAACGCCCGTCCAATTTGAACGTGCTCAAAAAAAGGTAAGTTATGACCCCGGATTGTGCCAGACTCTCGACCCACGCCAGAATTTTTTCGTACTCTGCTTTCTGGTAACTGTTAAGATTATGAAGGTGGACTATTTTGCGTTGAGCAAAGAGGGAGGGAGCGGCAGCGGTAACCAGAAAATCCTGAAACGAAATTTGTGAGCAATCGTAGACTTCAAGCGTGTGCCCAAGTTCAACCAGACGGGCCAGACCGCGATTTAAAAATTCATGAGGATAACGTTCCTCGCCATAGAGCAGACAACAACCAAAGGGGGCGCTACTGTCAGCGGCCTCCATTAAAGCCTTCTCCAAAGATTTTAACATGAGCCGCTCGAAATACCGTTCAAATCAGAAGTCACTAAAGAGACCATCGTGTATATTCTCGGCCAACACCCGGCAAAGACGCTTTAACGCCGCCTGTTTACGCCGGTCAATGGTGAGCGGATCAAGACTTGCCTTATACTCTTCAACCTCCTGCATCGCCGAGCGCCGCCAGAAAACCTGTTTGGTACGAGCTTCGGCAACCTCGACATCAATAGTCATAACAACTCGATATTCATAGGTTTTATCGTCTGGTGAATAGGAGACTGAATAGCTCTCAACAGTTCTGATGGTTCCGTTAACCAGAAGATCGGCATCTTTTGCCGCAACCACTTTCAAGTTTTTACTCCGGGCAAACTCTTCGACCAGAGCATTAAAAAGATCATCTTCAATCCGACTTTCAAACGTCTTATTGGCAAAGGAGAGAATCGCCACTTTTTGCAGATCTTCTCGCAGCTCCTGATGGCCGCGCAAACGGTAACCACAACCGGAGAGCAAAAAAACCGAGAGCAACATAATCAAGATCAAAAAGATAAAATATTTTTTCTGTCTTGAGGGCATCAATTTTTCTCCAGTGAATAATTTCTAAACAACTATGTTGACCAATTTATTGGGTACCACGATAACCTTGCGCAACTCTTTACCGCCGATATGTTTTTGCACCTTTTCACTGGCAAGTGCAAGTTTTTTGATCTCATCCTGAGCCATATCACGAGCTACGGTCAAACGTTCCCGAACTTTACCATTAATCTGGACAACCACCAAGACCGTATCTTCAATTAGTGAAGCGGCATCGACAACCGGCACAGAAACGTAACTTACGCCCTGATCATGGCCGAGCTCCTCCCAGAGTTCTTCACAGATATGGGGCACTATCGGAGCCAGCAAGAGAATTACAGTTTCAACCGCTTCACGCAACAGAGAGGCCAAAACCTTATCCGCCTGGGCCGCCTCAAGATCATAATTTTTCAGTTCATTAACCAGTTCCATAACCGCACTGATCGCTGTATTAAAATGCATACGCTTCTCAATATCGACGCGGACGCGGTCAATCGTCTGATGGGTTTTACGGCGCAGAGCACTATAGGCTGACGGCACCTCGTCCATGCTTCCGGCAAAAGCCTCAACCTTGTTTAAGGCCGGCAACAGGGCATGTACGATACGCCAAAGTCGATTAAGAAAACGATAGCCCCCTTCAACCCCCTGATCATTCCACTCCAGATCAAGTTCCGGCGGCGAAGCAAAGAGGCTGAAGATTCGAGCCGTATCGGCTCCATAGCGCCTAATCAGAGCATTGGGATCGACAACGTTGCCCTTTGATTTTGACATCTTGGCCCCGTCTTTAATAACCATCCCTTGCGTCAGAAGCCGGGTAAAAGGCTCGGAAAAATCGATATAGCCAAGATCACGTAAGACCCGGGTAAAAAAGCGTGAGTAAAGAAGATGCAAAATGGCGTGCTCGATACCGCCGATGTAGTGGTCAACCGGCAGCCAGCGATCGACTGCGGGCTTTTCCAGAGGGCCATCTTCATAGTCAGCGCAGGCATAACGCATATAATACCAGGAGGATTCGACAAAAGTATCCATAGTATCGGTCTCGCGCCGAGCCGGAATTCCGCAACGCGGACAAGCGACATTGACAAAGCTCTCAACCTTGTCAAGTGGTGAACCACCGCTGCCACCGAGCTCAACATCCTCGGGCAGCCGCACCGGCAGATCTTTTTCGGGAACCGGGACAATGCCGCAAGCGTCACAATAGATCACCGGAATCGGTGTCCCCCAATAGCGCTGCCGCGATACGCCCCAATCCCGCAGACGGTAGGTTACCGCTTTTTTGCCGAGCCCTTTTTCGTTCAAATGAGCCGCAACCAGATCAAGCGCTTTGCGGTTTTCACAACCATCAAAATCGCCTGAGTTAACCAGCAAGCCATCGCCCGTGAAAGCTTCACTCATCAGGGCCGGATCAAGCAATTCGCCTGCGGGTTGAATGACAACCTCAATCGGCAGACCATACATTTTGGCAAATTCAAAATCACGTTGATCATGCGCCGGAACCGCCATAACCGCCCCGGTTCCGTAACCGGAAAGAACAAAATTAGCAAGATAGATCGGCATTTTGCGGCCGGTCAACGGATTAACACTGTATCTGCCGGTAAAAACGCCCTCTTTCTCTAACGAGGCCGCATCCCGGTCACTGGGCGCCTCCTGGAGGCGCATTTTTTCGATAAAAGCGGCAACTGCGGCCTCCTGACCGGTGCCTTGAGCCAGCTCCGTCGCCAGGGGATGGTCGGGAGCCAAACTCATGAAAGTAGCGCCGAAAAGGGTGTCCTGGCGCGTCGTAAAGACGGAGATCTTGCAATTTTTTTCAGCTACGGCAAAATCGATCTCGGCTCCGACACTTTTGCCGATCCAATTTTTCTGCATGGTGATGACACGCTCGGGCCAGCCGCCCTGCAAATCATCACATCCAGCAAGTAATTCTTCGGCATAAGCGGTTATTTTGAAAAACCACTGGTTAAGATCTTTATCTTCGGTCTCCTGGCCGCAACGCCAGCAACAGCCATCTTCAACCTGTTCATTGGCGAGCACCGTCTGGCACGCTTCGCACCAGTTGACTTTTGATTTTTTCTTGTAAACCAACCCTTTTTCCAACATCTGAGTAAAAAAGAGCTGTTCCCAGCGATAGTAGGAGGAGTCACAGGTCGCTAACTCGCGATCCCAATCATAACTGAATCCCATACGCTGCAACTGAGTCCGCATTTCATCAATATTGCGGCTCGTCCAGGCTGCCGGATGAACCTGGTTTGCAATCGCCGCATTTTCTGCCGGCATGCCAAAGGCGTCCCAGCCCATGGGGTGGAGAACATCACGCCCCTGCATCCGTTTGTAACGAGCCACAACATCACCAATCGAATAGTTGCGAACATGGCCCATATGGATCTTTCCCGAGGGATAAGGGAACATTTCGAGCAAATAGTACTTCTCGCCACCTTTCCCGGTGGCAAAAGTTTTCTCTTCAAGCCAGCGGGACTGCCATTTTTTCTCTAGCGCATGGGGATTATATTCAGGGTTCATCAAATTACCGACCTTTACGTTTTTCCATCTTTTCCTGCTCTTCTTTACAGGCGATACACAAGGGCGCTACGGGCCGGGCTTTGAGCCGTTCGATATTGATATTCTCACCACACTCGGCACAGATACCGTAAGTACCAGCATCAATCTGGTCTAAAGCTTCATTGATTTTCTTGATCAAATGAGCTTCACGACCACGAATCCTAAAAAGCAGACTGTGATCGGCGTCAACGGTAGCGGCATCAACATCATCATAGAGATCGTCCTTATTGGTATGGATATCTCCATTTTTAAGCTGTTCTACCCGCACTTCAACATCTTTCTTTTTTTCCAGCAGAATTTGGCGAAAATATT
>JAYEMC010000036.1:0-5925 GCA_034717935.1 Pseudomonadota bacterium
AAAAGTCACGGGACGGCTAAGTAAAAATTTCGATATGCAAGGAGTAGTGGTTTTTTCAGGTGCGAGACCATACATATAGTATGTTGAGTGCCTGAAAAAACCACTACGACTCAGAAGATCGGACTTCTAAGTAACTACTTGCAACCACTAGATATTACAAGAGTTTTGCATTGCGCCTAAAATAGGTATAATGTGCGATAAAGTCCATTTGTTATTTACACATATGTGGCCGCATAGCGGTCTGAAAACGCTTTTTACGACGCCATCATTTCTGCCGGGTGAGGAACTCCTCAGCCAAGCGAAAGTAGGCTTGCGCCCCTTTTGAGGTGACATCGTAAAGGGCTATCGGGCGTCCATGACTGGGAGACTCACTTAAACGGACATTACGTGGGATTATAGTCTCATAAACCAGTTCGGGAAAGTGAGTGCGGGCCTCTTCTTCAACCTGCTGGGCCAATGTTGTACGGCTGTCGACCATGGTCAACAAAATACCCTCCAGAGTAAGCTCGGGATTGAGGCCGTTTTTTACCCGTTCAATCGTACTTAAAAGCTGGCCCAGACCCTCTAGGGCATAATATTCACTTTGCAGGGGGATCAAAACTGAAGTTGCTGCGGTCAGAGCATTGATGGTCAAAAGACCAAGGGAGGGAGAGCAGTCAATAATAATATAGCGGTAATCAGAGTTCAATAAGGCGAGCTGGCGAGCCAAAAAAAATTCACGCTCTTGACAAGAGAGAAGTTCAACCTCAGCCCCGATCAAATCCGGCGTCGCCGGCAGCAAAGACATAAAATCGAGGCTTGTCGGCAAAATTGCGGCAGCCGCCTCACAATCTCCCAGAAGCCAGCTATAGACGTCGCAACCTTCATTTGCAACGCAGCCGACCCCACTGCTGGCATTAGCCTGGGGATCGAAGTCAATAAGCAAAGTTTTCTGTTCGGCTATTGCTAATGAGGCAGCTAAATTAACCGCAGTCGTGGTTTTTCCGACACCACCTTTCTGGTTGGCGATGGTTATTATTTTAGCCGCCATCATTTTACCTTTTTTCGTAACTTCGTAAGTAACTGACGTTAGTTTGGAGTTTGCTTCGCCCTCAAGCCAGTCGGTACATGATCGCCGTTTTGCGGCAAAGCCGCCAAACGGCGATCATGTACCGCACCGAGATAAAACGTGTTACTTTTCGGTCGCGCACTAGTTACCCTTTTTTTATTCTGCCGATATAGAGATCGGGGGCTCGGCCCGGCAACCTTGTCTTTTCAAGCTTCTCTAAACAAAGGTCAGGCCATTTTTCAAGTTCTCGCTCAATCTCTTGTCGATCAGGGTGAGCATCAGTAAAGAGTAGGCGGCCATCATCCGCCAGCAGACTGGCCGCAACCGGCACAACATCACGTAAAATGGTTACAGCCCGGCTGACAATTACTGGAAAACGTTTTTCAAAAAACGTTTTAGCATTTCCTGGACTTAAATGCAAATGGATGATTTCAACATTTTCGAGGCCTAACTGCCGGCATATAAAAGTAAGAAAGATAGTTTTTTTACGACGTGCTTCAACCAGAACAAATTTTGCTTTCGGCAAAACAATAGCCATAGGTAGACCCGGAAAACCGGGACCACTGCCAATATCAAGGATATCTTCAGCCCCCTCAAGAGGAATCAGATAATTTAAGGAGTCGAGAAAATGTTTGTTCATCACCTCTAAAGGTTCAGTGATTGTCGTCAGGCTGTAAGTTTTGTTCCAACGCTTTAACTCGCGGAGATAAACCGCAAACTGTTCAACTTGTCGAGTTTTCAGTTCAAGTCCCAGCAACCGGACTCCGGTAATTAGCTCATCACGCCACATAATTAGTCACTATTTACCAACACAAAACTGTGAAAATACAATATCGAGAAGCCCTTCCGAGACATCATGCTCTTGGCCGGTAATGGCCAGCAGGTTAAAACGGATCTGATGGAGCTCTTCGGCAAGCATGTCGAGTAGAGGCTCGGTTTCCGCAGCCAGGATCAAGGCGCGGTTCAGACCTTCGGAAACATTGCTCAAAAGATCGAAGTGACGTTGCTGAGAGATCATTACACTATCACTGAAAACCGCTGTTTGTGATTTAATAAAGCAGGTTATACCATCAATCACTTGACTGATATCAGCTCGATCCCGGGCTCCGATACAACGCAAAACCGGACCCTGATAAGAGAAGCGCTCTTGCAGTTGAGAAACTGTAAAAACCGGCTCCAGATCATATTTGTTGAGTAATAAAAGATGAGGTTTTTCTTTGATTTTAGCATAGAGCTTGTCATCAAAATCGTTTAAGGTCCGACTCTGATCAAAAACGAGAAGAATAAGGCCAGCCTGCTCTAACCATCTCTCAGTCCGAGCCATCCCCAAGGCTTCAAGCTCCGCTTGCGCCTGACCCAGACCAGCCGTATCAGAAAGTTCGATCTTGATCCCGGCAATCTCAAGGGGGGCGCTGATAACATCCCGGGTCGTGCCGGAGATGGTACTGACCAGAGCTCGGTCCTCAGCCAATAGAGCATTCAAAAGACTCGATTTTCCGACATTCGGACGACCCGCCAGGACAACCTTGATTCCAGTCTGTAGAATCCGACCCCGCGAGTAAGAATCCAACAGCTCATGACACTGTTTTTCAAGCTTGCCTAAAGGAACAAGGATGTCCGTTTGGTGATAGTTTACACCCTCTTCGGCAAGGAGATCGATCTCAACTTCAACAGCTGCCAAAAGCGAACTGATTAAGGTCAACATCTTATCGATAAAATCCGACAATTCGCCCGCAAGCTGGGCTGTTGCCGCCGCCAACCCGGCTTCACTCTCGGCCTTAATCAGGGAGGCTACGGCCTCGGCCTGAGTCAGATCAAGACGTCCACCTAGATAAGCTCTTTTGGTAAATTCACCAGGTGGGGGCACAACGGCCCCCAAGGCAAAAAGAATGGTAAGGATTTTTTTGCTGTTGTAGGTGCCTCCATGACAGTGGATTTCCGCCATGGCTTCACCGGTATAGGAACGACCGGAAGGCATCAACGTAACCAGAACCTGATCAAGATTCCGCCGGTTGACCGGGTCATAAAAATAACCCAAATAGAGATGAAAATAATCGGGACTTTTCGTCGGCCACGGCCGAAAAACCTGCTCGACGATAGCATGGGCTTTTGGCCCACTCAGACGCACAATAGCAATCCCGCCCGATCCCGGCGGGGTCGATAACGCGGCTATCGTCTCATTCATTATACAGCTTCAGTTGCAGGAGCTTTAGGACGGGGCCGACGTCGCTGGGCATTGTTCGGATAGATAACCACTTTCTTAAATTCGCCATCACCTTTACTGCGGGAGCGTAACTCCTGATCATCTTGTAAAGCCATATGCACCAAACGGCGATCATGTGCATTTAAGGAGTTGATTGTAACCGGTTTACGCAAGCGTTTTGCTTTAGCTCCCAAACGCAGAGCCAGTCCGGATATATCCTCCTCATGTTGAGCCCGAAAACCGTCGCAGTCAATAAAAATACGCCCACCTTTAACTCCATGCATTTTATTAATAATAAACTGCAAAGCATCAAGTGCGGCACCTCGTTTATTGGTCAGAATGTCAAGCTCTTCACCTTGAATGTCAAGGTGAAGCTCATTTTCACGCTTGGAAGTATTGACAACACTTTCAGGCACATCCATCAATTGCAAGACGCGGCTTAATGAAGAACTGATCTTTTCATCATCAAATTCCGGAATGATACGTTCTTCGGAACTTGATACAATCTTTGAATTATCAGTGTCAAGCCGATTATCATCCGGCCTCTTCGACTTACCGGAATTTTTTTTATCAGATCCGTTAAACTCATCACCAAAGGTTGATTTGATCAGATCCTGAACCAGTTGATTGCCATCAACCTCTTTCTTCACAACGCGGATCAGAGCATTTTTACCACCAATAAAGCCAAAAAGCTTTTTACTTTCGTGACGAATTACTTCATATTCAAGATCTGCTTCGGTTACCTGATGGGCAAAGCAGGCTTTTTCAACTGCGTCGCAGATGTCCTTTCCTTCAAACTCCAACTCTGTAGACATTTATCGTTACCTCTTTAGGTTTACGATGTCGCTGTTTGGCGCATCACAAGATACTGCTGTCCAATCGACAACACGTTATTAACCAACCAGTAGAGAACCAGGCCGGAAGGGAAATTGAGAAACATGAAAGTAAAAATGATGGGCATAAAGAGCATCATCTTGGCCTGCATGGCATCTCCGGTGGTTGGTGTCATTTTTTGCTGTAAGAACATGGTCGCCCCCATAATAAGGGGGGTTACATAATAGGGATCTTTAGCTGAAAGATCCATGATCCAACCCATAAAAGGAGCATGGCGCAATTCTATTGCGACCATCAAAGCTCGGTAAAGGGCGAAAAATACCGGAATCTGTACGACTATCGGCAAACAGCCGCCAAACGGGTTGACCTTATTGGTACGGTAGAGATCCATCATCTCTTTATTGAGGCGAGCCTTATCATCTTTATATTTCTCTTTGAGCTTAGCCAGCTTGGGCTGTACCGCTTTCATCTTGCCCATCGATTTGTAGCTTTTCTGAGAAAGAGGGTAGAAGACCAGTTTGATCAGGATGGTCAGGATAATAATGGCGATCCCGTAATTATGCACATATTTATTAAAGAAGTGTAACAGCTGAACTAAAGGCCGAGCGATCACACCAAACCAACCATATTCGATAGAGTCTTCAAGATGCATCCCTAAGGCCTGCAGAAGAAGACCTTTTTTAGGCCCGATATAGATCTTTATGCGACTGTTTTGATTAACCTGTAAACCGGCCATTAGATGAGTTGCATCAGCTCGTTCAATTGAACCCGTGGTTCGACCAATAGCAACATTATCCGGGGGCAAAAGTGCACTGATGAAATATTTGCTCGTGTAACCGAGCCAATTGAGCGGCCCCATAAGCTCCTGGCGGCTCATCTTCTTCTCTTTTTTTGATGGTTTATATATTTCACCATCGATATAGCCGAGGACTCCGCTATAGACGTACTGCTTGCTCTCTTCCGGCAGGTTGACATGAGACCAGTTAAGCTTCACGGCATCGGCCTGATGAACCATACCATCCAGGTCAATGAATGAGTAATTAACCTCCAAAACATAGCTTTCCGGCTGAAAAATAAACTCTTTTACCAGTATTTCGCCGGAAGGAAGTTGAGCCTTAAGTTGAAAGCTTTGATTGGAAGAACTTATCTCAAGATCTTGGGAATTTTCAGGAACTTCAAAAAGCAGATTACTATCCCGATACCATTGTCCTTTGATACTGGCTGCACCGGAAAGCGGATAAGTCTCTCTGCCGGTTACGGTCACCATATTTAGATCCGGACTATTTACCTCTAAATCAGTTCGGTACTCTTTTAAATAGAAACTTTTTAGCTGTCCTCCCAGAGTCTCAATTTCAGCCCGGTAAAGACTGTTTTGAATAGTTATAATTTCGCCCTTTTTAAGGGGATCAATTGTCTGGACTGAATTATTTTGGGACTCAGCAACCGCATTCTCCTGCAGAGGAGATCTTATTTTACTATTTTCACCAACCGCAGCTGGTGATGAAGCAGCGGGAACCTCCGTAACCTTTTCCTGCTTTGGAGCCGGGGGAAAGAAATATTGAAAACCAAGCAGAACAGCCAAAGAGAGGACGATTGCCAGAATTGTTCTTTTTTCCATCAGAAATTAATCCTTAAATGTAGAATGAGACCGATTTGAAAGCAGTTTCAGCTAAAGAGGCGGCGGGAGAGGGCAAGCTTAGGAGGCTGTCCGAGAATGTCTTTTTTCCCCAGCTCGGCGTTATTTTTTGAAAATAATGCTCGAAATACTAGGTGTATGTCTGCGCTTATTGTCAAAAAATGCCTTGATCTGAGAAAAAAATCCTATTCTCGGACAGGCTCC
>JAYEMC010000037.1:0-5903 GCA_034717935.1 Pseudomonadota bacterium
GCCAATTTCCTCGATTGCGGCGTTAGGCTCAAATTTTAATCCTCGGAATACTAAGTGTATGCCTGTGGTTAAAATCTTCGCCTGCCTTGCACTCAAGAAAATTGTCAGGTTTTCGGTCAGGCACTAACTATTCAAGACCGTCCTCTTATTTTTTTACCCTCGCAATCGGGCAGTTTCTTCCTGATCTATTTCCATTTTTTGCGCATTAACCTTAACTCCGTAATCTTTCTCGGCTTGACCTGGGGAGAGGACTCCATTTCTAACATCCTTTAAAACCTTTTCCGCCGGGCGCTGAGAAGGCTTGCCGTAGCCACCGCCGCCACCGGCCTGTTGGAAAAAAATCGTGCCCTTTTCCACCCCTTCGACCAAATCCTTGGTCGTGGCCAGATACTCTTTGCCATCGGGGTAGATCAGCTTGATCGTGTTCAGGGTGCCGCATTTGCCGCCTTGAGCACCAAAAGCGGGTTCCTGATCACCATCGCCGAAGGTGACCACCCGGGTCTCCTCGCTACCGATGACAAATTGGGTCTCAACCCCTAAGCCGCCGCGCCACTCTCCGGCTCCGGCTGAATCGGTGATATATTCATGTTTCAACAAAAGATGCGGGGTCTGCTGTTCAAACATCTCGTAATCCTGATCAAGGATGCCGCCGGAGGCGTCGATCATGCCGATATGATCATAACCGTCGCAGCCTTTGATCGCACCGGATCCACCTTTTAAACCCATAAAGCCGATATCGACATAAGCCTGATCTTTGCGCGGGTCGATACCGGTGGTCAGAGCGCAGAGGAGTTCATTCCATTCGGCCGTAACCCGATCCGGGATAACGTTACTTAAAGCACGCATAATCGCATCGGCGTTGTTGGGGCAGAGGTGGTTGCCGTAGGTCGTGGCCGCCGGATAGCGGGCGTTTAAAATGGTGCCTTCAGGGATCTTGATCTCAATCGGTCGGATCATACCGTCATTGTGGGGAATGTCGGGATTGACCATTTGGAGGAAGGTTAAAATTGTAGCCGAGGCACTGGAGCTGTAGGTGCCGTTGACAAAGCCGGGGGTTTGCGGGTCGGTTCCCACATAATCAAAGCTTATGCCATCTTCAGTAACTTCGATTGAGACCCGGATTTTATATGTCGAGCCTGGGGTTTTACCATCGAAAAAAACGGTGCTTTCGCCTTTGTAGACTCCGGTTGGAATGGTTTTGATCTCGGCTCGCATCATCTTTTCGGTTGAGTCGAACAGATACTCTTTGTGGCTGTTGAAGGTGTCGATTCCGTAACGTTCGATAATTGCTTTAAGGCCGCGCTCACCAACGACGCAACTGCCGATTTCAGCCTTCATATCCTCGGCGACAATCGGTAGGCGAATGTTGGCAAATATCAGATCCCAGACATCCTTTCTCAGTTTTCCTTTCTCGTAAACCTTGATCGGCGGAATGCGCAAAGCCTCCTGCCAGACTTCGGTAGCGTTGGGGTTGTAGCCGCCCTGAACCGCACCGCCGATATCGGCCTGATGCCCTTTGCAGGCGGCCCAGCCGACTAAAGTTTCACCGTGAAAAATCGGTTTAAAGACGGCGACATCGTTGTTCTGATTGCCCATCGAAAAGACATCATTATGAAAAATGACATCGCCGGGATAGATCTCCTCGCCGTAATAATCGATGATATATTTACAGACCGGTGCCAAAGAGAAGGCCAGAATCGGCAGATTTTCAGTCTGCTCCAGCATCTTTCCTTCAGCGTCATAGAGGCCGGTAACAAAATCCTTGGCCTCACACAAAATCGGCGAACGGGTGGTTTTTGCCAGGGCAATACTCATCTCGTCGGTAATCGCTTTAAACCGACGCCTTAAAATCGAAACCAGAACTTTATCAATGACTTGAGACATGGAATTATCTCCTGAATTTTTTATTTTTAGCCACAGACCCACACAGACAAGGGCTTTAATAGATTTGTGGTTTCTGTGGTTATAAAACCTATGGCAATATTTTCTTTATAATCTCATCTTCCAAATTACGATTATACACCGTGTAGCTGCCATATTTATCGACCATGACGTTGTAGTCCGGGGTGATAAAGGCAGTAGTGTTGACCTGTTCCAGGATCGCCGGGCCCTTGATCTGGTTGCCGAACTCTAGTTTCAAGGTGTCAAATACGGGGATATTTTTGAAAATATTTTCTCCAGGGATAAAAACCGAGCGCTCTTTTTTGAAGGCTTTTTCCGGGTTTTCTCCGGCAAATTGGCGCTGGCTGAAAACCGGTTTTTCGGTCTTTCCGATACAAATAAGGCGCAGATTGATGAGTTCGACCGGCGTTTTTTCATCTTTCAGTGAATAGCCGTAGAGACGATTGTGAATTGGATGAAAAGTCTCGGCGATTTTATCCCAATTGCAATCTTTGATGTCGACTACCGGGATTTCGACTTTTACTTCGTGATATTGTCCCATATAACGGAGATCAAGGGAGTAGATTGCGCTGATTTTATCTTCGGTGATGCCTTCGCTGATTAAAACCCGGCGACCCTCATTTTCCATCTCGGCAAAATTTTTCAGAAACTGTTTTTTGTCGGCCTGATGAAGCCGGGTAATATAGCTTTTGACGTAGTCGTGTTTCAGATCCGACATCAGCATCCCGGCGGCGCAAAAAATCGAAGATTCGCGCGGGATGATCATTAACGGGATTTCGAGTTCGGCAGCAATCATACAGGAGTGGTTGGGGCCGGCGCCGCCAGCGACAACCATCGGAAAATCGCGCGGGTCGGAGCCCTCTTTGACCGCAACTTCGCGGACTGCCGCCGCCATATTGACATTGATGATGTTATACATTCCGGCCGCAGCGGTCGCGAGATCGTAGTTCAAGGGTTTGGCGATTTTCTCGGCTATCGCTTTCTCCGCTTTGGCTTTATCAAGTTTGATTCGGCCCCCGGCAAAATATCCGGGTTCAAGATAGCCCAAGACGAGATCGGCATCGGTGCAGGTAGGTTGGGTACCTCCGAGATCGTAGCAGGCCGGGCCGGGTTTGGAACCGGCGCTTTGCGGCCCCATACGCAACAGGCCGCTCTCATCAATCCAGCCGATACTGCCGCCTCCGGCTCCGATTGTTACAACGTTAAGCATCGGCAGGGCGCAGCGCAAGCGGTTAATTTCGCCGACGGTTGTCATCGACGGTTTTTTATCCTTGATCACAGCGGCATCGAAACTGGTGCCGCCCATGTCGACGGTAATGCAATCTTTATAGCCCTGGACACCGACATAAAGAACCCCGGCCACCGGTCCACCTGCCGGGCCGGAGAGCAACGTCGAGGCCGCTTTGTCGATTGCATGCTGCGGGGCAACAACGCCGCCGTTTGAGGTCATAATCAACAAAATCCCGGAAAAATCTTCGTGCTCAAGTTTTTTGACCAGAGAATCGAGATATCTTTTCAGGATCGGGCCAACGTAGGAGTTAAGCGCCGTGGTGCTGATCCGGTCGTAAAAACGGATTGAGGGGAGCAGCGATGACGAGATACTGAGATAAGCGTCAGGAAGTGCCTCTTTTACCAGCTTTTCGACCTCCTCTTCATGGCTGTGGTTGGCAAATGAGTTCATAAAACAGACCGCAACCGCTTCGACCTTTTCATCTTTCAAGGTCGCGATCTGTTGTCTAACATCTTCAATATCAAGCGGTGTGACGATATCGCCTTGCGCATCGATACGTTCATTAACCGGCAATCTTAAGTTACGTTCAACCACTGGTTCGGCGTTCTCATAACGGTTATTATACTGCTCTTCTCGAATACCCCGGCGCATCTCCAAAGCATCTCGGACACCTGATGTGGTCAGCAAACCGGTTTTAACCCCGGAATAGGTTAAGGTGGCATTAGTAGTTACCGTGGTGCCGTGAACAATGGTAGTAACCTGCTTCAGGAAATCCTTAACCGTAAGATCACGTTTCTCCGCCATCTCGCCGATCCCTTTAAGGGTCGCAATTGAGGGATCATCCGGGGTTGAAAGCACCTTGTAGATCTCAGTTTCACCCTGCTCTCTGGTAAGCAAAAAATCGGTAAAGGTTCCCCCGACATCAATGCCAATTTTGTATTTCATTAATTTACTCCGTAAATTGAAGGGAGAAGGGTGAATGGTGAAGTTAGAAGGGTGAAATAACACCAATACTTTTTCACCCCTCTAACTTCTCACTTTTAACCCCTCTAACGACTAACATCACTTGCAGTGCCGATAATCTTCAAAGAATAACCTCGGAGCTTATTCACTGTCAAGTGGCCGCACTATGTTTTTGTTGGCGCTCTCTTGCCGATAAATACGTTGTTGGAAAGCTCTAAAACGTGGTCGGTCCCCGGTTTCGGTCCACGGTTTCGTCTCGGTTTCGTCTTTTTTAAAATACTTTGCATAATAGTATCCTTCTGTATTTAATAGGGGAAAGAAAATTTGCAACGCTTATGCATAGATTAACCCCTAATCAATATCAAATTTGTCAGTATACACCCAGCCATCAGGTGGCTGATTATTTTTTGGTCGTAATAAAGCTTTCAAAAATGACTCTTTCCGGGCTTGGGCGTAAATGTAACGGTGGTCAACATTAATTGCTACATTTTTGGGTAAAAATACAGCACGCTTCTTTCCAAGAGCTGCAAGTATCTGATCGGCTAAACTTTTTTCAGGGATTTTAATTGTCATGACTTCATTATTTCAATTTTAAGGTTTGAGTGACCGATTTTCAGGTCATATATCATGGTTTAGCGTCGTCCTCGTTTTTGCGTAAAAAGTCAAACCATGCCAATATTAAGCCAATGATCACCCCCACAGAAACACAAATTCCAATTCCTGCTAAGTTTTTAATAATTCCTTCCATCTGCGGTGATCCTCAACTCGATATTTTAGAGCTGCAATTTTTTGCATTCCGTCAAAAAGGATTATACTCATAGCATCCTTTATCGAAGATAAAATTCGGTTTTCAATAATAAAATCTCTATATCGTGAGAATCCTGGTTGGCAGTGGTGTTTCACTATAATATTTTTTCACCAAAATTAACTTCATCCTGTAATTATGAGTACCTGAATAGTGATGTTGCATCTTTCGAATCGTATAAATTTTATTTCTATTGATCTAAATTTGATTATCTTTATCATTGATAGTCGAGCTTTTGACCATCTATTTAACAACATTTTTGACGAGTAGTGCATGAATGAAAGGGTATTTATCTTTATCTATTTTGAGATCACTACAAGTTTTTATCCGGCTGTCTAGACCTTGTCTATACAGATCGCGTTTGAAAATTTTCAAGAACAAACAAGGGTTTTGTATAGCAGCTACAATCTGAATTGTTTTGTTATCTAATGTATCATTTTTTGTCAGTTTATATAGAAGTTCCTTGACCTCAACCCCAGACATGTTTGTTGAAATAGTTTTTTTCTGGTGGTCATTGTAACGATGTAAAAAATTATTGTACAAAATAAATAGAGAGTATTTATCTTCATGTTGCAACGCAATAAACTCATCTTTTATCTCTTGTGTAAATTGAGCGAAAAACGGTTCAAAAAAATTGTTCAATCTATTTACAGTATCCTCCGGGTCGAGTTGTTTTAGGTAGAATTCTTCCCCCAAGTTTGCACTATTAACACGCTTATTCCACACTTCCACTAAAACCTCATACTTATCCGGTGCAACCCTGATAATTTGAGTTTTTTTGACGAGTGGTCTTTCTCGACAACCCTTTAAACCGGCAAGCAGACAGACAGTACACAAGACACCAATTATACCGCCTATTAACAGAAGCAAATTCACTATAACTTTAAAACTCGGTTGGATCCTTATTCTATAAGGGTTTGACGCAGGTTTAATACCATACTTACTCATCCAGCCAAGCCGCTTTCCGCAAATCTTTCTTTGCGTCATTTCTCTCTCTTTAGA
>JAYEMC010000038.1:0-5884 GCA_034717935.1 Pseudomonadota bacterium
GCCTATCGGAATCAGAAAATGAAGACCTTCCATCAACGTCTGCAGGAGAACCGGCAGCTCATCTTTACGCAAGCCTCGCAAACCGAGTTTAGAGGCTTCAATATGGGTAATATAGAGAAGGGCAACGTAAGAAGCAAAGGCCGGAATCGCTGCGGCCTTGACTACCGCAACGTAAGGAACATTAACATATTCAGCAATAATAAAGGCTGCAGCCCCCATAATCGGCGGAGCTAACTGACCATCGGTGCTCGCCGCAACCTCGATTGCGGCGGCCTTGGTCGCCGGATAGCCGACTTTCTTCATCAGAGGTATCGTAAAGGTTCCGGTAGTCACGATATTAGCGATACTGGAGCCCGAAACCATCCCCGTAAAACCGCTGGCTAAAACTGCCGCTTTAGCGGGCCCGCCTTTGAAACGACCGAGAAAACATAGGGCCAGATCGATAAAAAATTTACCGGCCCCGGCTTTTTCAAGGATACCGCCAAGGAGCACATAGAGAAAAACCACCCGAGCCGAGACATCCAGAGGAATACCGTAAATACCCTCTCCGGAGAGTGTAATCTGACTCAGATAACGATTTACCGAAACCCCGCGAAAAGCCAGAATATCGGGCATATAGGGGCCAAAATAGGCATAGAGACTGAATATAATTGCAATAATGGAGAGGGCCGGCCCCAAGGCCCGACGAGCTGCATCTAAAAGAAGAAGCAAAAGGATAATGCCAAAGACAACATCGGTGGTCGTCGGCATTCCGGAACGGTTAGCGATGCCTTCCCAATTATAATAGAGATAGAGAGCACTGATCGCTCCCAGCACCGCACAGAGATAGTCGTTCCAGGAGATATGGTCGCGGGCCGAAAGAAATTTTAAAAACGGCTTGGGTTTTTTGAAAAAGGGGATATTAAGAAAGAGTAAAACTAAAGCAAAAGCCAAGTGAATGGCCCGAATAGCAATCGAGTCGAGCAAAAGCCAACTTGATATCGAGAGCTGAAAAAGCGACCAGATAGCCGCAATAATTGGAACCAGATGACGCTCAAAACCGTGCAGCGTACGAATTTCACCACTCTCTTCATCAATAATTTCCTGCAGAGCGGAATTCTGTTCCTGTTCTGATTTTTCTTCAGGCTTCGTCATCTAACATGGCCCTCGTTTTAAGGTGATTTGCTACTTTGCTTCGCTCCCATTAGCGGGGTCACATCTTGACAAATGGCGGAACAAGAGTCCGACTTTGCGCGAACCGATGCGGCCGCCATACGTCCAGAAATGACCCCAGCCGAGACAGGCCGAACAAAAAACTTCACTCCATCTCGGTGCGGGTGCGTGAACATAAAGAAACATGAAGACTGTTTGCATTGCGGTTTTTCTCTGCGCCTCTGCGGGAGCTTAAAAGCGGTTTTCCCACAAAGACGCAAAGAAAGACAAAACAAGATCAGACAAACGGCCTGAACGAAACTACATTAAACCAGCTTCTTTGTAATATTTCACCGCTCCGGGATGCAGGGGCGCGGATAGACCTTCAAGCATATTCTCTTTGGTCAGTACCGAATAGGCCGGATGCAATTTTTTGAAGGCTTCCAGATTGTCGAAAACCTCTTTGGTGATGGCATAAACGATATCATCAGAGATATCGGATGAGGTCACCAAGGTTGCCTTGACGCCGAAAGTTGCAGCCATATCGGTTTTGTTAGTAGCATTGGGATAAAATTTCATCGGAATCAGAGCTTTGGCATAGTAAGGGTATTTAGCTATCAAAGACTGAACATCAGAAATCTCGACAATATGAACCTTGATACGCCCGGCAGTAGCTTCCTTGATCGAACCATTGGGATGACCAACGGTGTAAAAGAAAGCATCAATACGCTCATCCTGCAAAGCACTGGCGGCTTCAACGGCTTTGATATACTCGGCTTTAATATCTGCCTTTTCATCGAGACCGGCAAGTGCCAAAGCATCGCGGGAGTTACCCAGCTGACCGGAACCGGGGTTACCGATACCAATTCTCTTGCCTTTCATATCGGCAAGTGACTTGATTCCACTCTCATCACTAGCAATCAAAGTAACCGCCTCAGGATGAATGCTGAATACGGCCCGCAACTTCTTCTGCGGTTTGCCATCCCACTCTTTCATCCCGTTAACGGCCTGAAACTGACGATCAGATTGGGCGATACCAAACTCTAAATCACCATTCAGAACGGCATTAATATTGAAAACCGAGCCTCCGGTTGACTCGACCGTAGCTTTCATGTTGTAGGTTTTGGCTTTTTTATTGACCATCCGGCTGATTGCTCCACCAGTGGGATAGTAAACCCCGGTGACACCTCCGGTACCGATGGTGACAAACTGAATCCGTGCCATAGAGGCGGTCGGAGCCATGAGCAGGGCCAGAGCCAGACAGAGGGCTAACAATAGAACTTTTTTCATCATTTTTCTCCTTACAAAGGTTTGGGGTTAAAAAACTTACTTCATACTCTTCTTTGCTGCGGTTCTGGTGACCAGAACACTGGTCTTGGCCCGCCGCACAATCTTTTCAACCGTAGTCCCATAAAAATATTTCAAGTCAAGGTTGGAACGTCCGTGCGAACCGATTACCACCAGGTCTACCGGATTCTTTTCCAGTTCTTCAAGAATCTCAACATAAGGAATACCTCGTCGAATATGGTAGCTATACCTGATTTCCTTTAATTGCGGAAAACGCTCTACCATTCCCTCAAGTTCAATCCGGGCATCGTCTAAAGCCCCCTGCTTGAGTTTGTCATACTCTTTCTCACTAAGATAATGATGGAGCAGACTTTCATCGTGGTTGACATGAAGGATAGTCAGCGGACACTGACGACGTTGGGCAATCTCCATAGCATGGTTCAAGGCGTAATAGGAATCTTCAGAAAAATCGACGGGAACCAGAATCGAGGTTATCTGCATGACCAATCCTTTTTGATAAAACAGTTTTTCAATATTAACAGCCGGGGCTAATAAGCGGGTATCGGATTATTACGATATCTTCCCATATCATATCAGACAGTAAATGCAACTGTTTTTTAGAAATAAACTGGAAGGCTGGCCGAAGATAGAAATCTTTCTCAAGAAAAATAGTTAACCGCATTCTTAAAAATGACCCGGCCCGAACCCGGTTGCCGCCAGTCACTGTCGGGCTCCAAGGCCAGACGCTCAGGCCAATCCGGCATCTGATTTAAGCGAAAAGCTCGTTCGGGGTGGGGCATTAAGCCAAAAATACGGCCTTTGGCTGCACAAAGTGCCGCGATATCTTCAAGTGAACCGTTGGGGTTGGCAGGAAAAGAGCCTTGGGCCGGTTCCATTTTGGCATCAACATAACGTAAGGCAATTTGCCGCCGCTGCTTAAGTTCGACTAGGGTTTCGGGCGGCGCAAAAAAACGCCCTTCGCCATGGGCCACCGGTAGACTTAAAGAACTTACGCCGCCAAGAAATACTGAATCAGTTTCAGCAACGAGCAAATTCACCCAACGGCACTCATAACGAGCCGTACTATTGGCAATCAAGGCCACCCGACGACTGCCAAAAGAGTTATCACCATCTCCCGGCAAGAGGCCGAGGTTGACCAACACCTGAAAACCGTTACATATCCCTAAAACCAGATGATCGGCAGCCACAAAATCCATAAGTTCCGGCCAAAGGGTATGACGCATTTTATTAGCCAGAGCGTTTCCCGACCCCGTATCATCACCGTAAGAAAAACCTCCCGGCACGACAAAAATCTGGTAGTCGGAAAGCTGCTTCGGCGCGGCGATTAGATCATTAACATGAACAATTGCCGTTTGCGCACCGCAGGCCTGAAAGGCGTAAGCGGTCTCCTCTTCACAGTTGATGCCGTAACCGGTCAACAAAAGAACTTTGGGTTGGGACATTGTATTCTCCAAATCCGACGTGAGCCGGGGTTAAAATCCAGCAAAAGTTGAGC
Organism: Pseudomonadota bacterium; assembly: GCA_034717935.1. Classification (GTDB taxonomy): domain Bacteria; phylum Desulfobacterota; class Anaeroferrophillalia; order Anaeroferrophillales; family Tharpellaceae; genus Tharpella. The sequence goes on from JAYEMC010000038.1 coordinate 3,935, forward strand.
GATAGGCGTCCAGCAGGGTTGAAACCGTCGTTTGCAGAGAGGTTTCTCCGTTCTGAGTTATGACAATCTCCTCATCGGCCCGGACTCGACCCAACTTAGTAAAACAATTTTCGGCGAACTCTTGTTCAAATTTTGCCCCCATTTCCGGGGTTAAACTAACCAAAAAACGGCCGGGATATTCATTGAAAAGAAAAAGGTCGGGGCGCTCGGCAGCCGGGATCTCAAGTTCACACCCCAGGCCTTCAGCCAGCGCCCCTTTTCCTGCGGCCAGTGCAAGACCGCCCTGAGCCAGAGGGTAGAGAGAGCGAAAATTACCCGCCGCCGTCCACTCCTGTAAACGAGTGTAGAGGGGAAGTTGGTCAGCCGGGGCAAATTTCGGCACCTGACCCTGAGCATCGCAAGTCGACAAACCTTCCTCTTTTAAAAGGGCCAGATATTCACTAGCTCCGATTTCCGGGCCGCCTGAGCCCAAAAGATAAAGGAGATCACCGGGTTTAACAAAAGCAAAAGAGCGCACCGCCGAGATATCGGACATCACCCCGATCGAAGAGATCAAAATAGTCGGTGGTACCGAGATCGTAACCGGTTGATCGCTGCTGTCAAACCCACGAAAATCATTATACATGCTGTCTTTGCCCGAAATAAATGGCGTACCATAACAGATTGCGGTCTCATAACAGGCCCGGGCACACTCTTTAAGCTGCCAGAGACGTTCGGGATCATCAGATGAGCACCAGCAGAAATTATCTAACAGGGCGATATGTGACAATGGCGTACCAACCGCCAGCAGGTTACGCACCGCCGTATCGATAGCCGTAGCCGCCGCCGCGTAGGTATCAAGGTCACTGATGGCCGGATAAAGACTCTGCGATAAGGCGACCCCTTTAGATGATTCCGGCAGTGGTTGAACGACCGTCGTAAAACCATCAATCTGCCGGCTGCCGACCAGAGGTTTAAGGACTGAGCCACCCTGAACCTCAAAATCGTACTGAGTCGAAACATAGGCGTGCGAAGCCAGATTAAGGCGCTTGAACATTTTGCTAAAAAGATCTTCCAGGGGAAGTTCGGTAAGCGGCGGCAGGGAAACTACATTTTCCTCAGAGGGTCGAACTTTAGTTAAGAGACGCTTGGCGGGCTGACCATTATGAAGAAACTCCAGCTCCATATCCATGATCTTTTCGCCCCGGTAGCTGACCTGACAGCGGCCGGAATCGGTAAACTCGCCGATCACCAGAGCTTCGACGCCGCGACTTTTGAGCAACGTTTCAAGTTCCGACCATTTTTCCGGCGGCACTGCCAGCGTCATCCGTTCCTGCGATTCACTGATCCAGATCTCCCAGGGCGCCATACCCGGATATTTGACCGGCACCTTTTCCAGGTCAACCCGGCAGCCGTTGCATTCGCGAGCCATCTCAGCTACAGAACATGAGATGCCGCCGGCCCCGTTATCAGTAATACTGCTATAGAGATTGCGCTGGCGCACCTCTTTGACAATGGCATCGCTAAATTTCTTTTGCGTAATCGGATCACCAATCTGCACCGCCGTCGCCGGACTGCCGCCGGTCAAGGCTTCGGAAGAGAAAGTGGCTCCATGAATACCATCAAGACCGACCCGACCCCCGAGAACAACAATAAAGTCGCCAGGAAGAGCCGCCTTCTCATGACTCAAGCGCCCGGCTTTGGTCTTTCGCGGAATCAGGCCGACGGTGCCGACAAAAACCAACGGCTTGCCCTTGTAGCCGGGATGAAAAGTCAAAAAACCCTGGGTCGTCGGAATCCCGGAGCAGTTACCACCAACCCGGACTCCATCAACAATGCCATCAAGAATTCGGCGCGGACGTAAAGCCTGATTTTGGCCCCCAACTGAACGGTAAAGGGGCTCCTGATCTCCGGGATCGGCAACACAGAAACCATAGCGATTAATTATCGGTTTGGCTCCGAGACCAAAAC
>JAYEMC010000039.1:0-5874 GCA_034717935.1 Pseudomonadota bacterium
AAAACTCTGCGGTCAACCGGAACTCGATATCTATTACCGGGAGTATTATGACTCGATAAAAGAAGCGATAATGCAATGGGATGAAGAGAAAGATGATCGTCTCTTTCATGGCGCCCAGGCCGTCATCTTGGTCGGCGCTGAACCGGGCGCCAGCTGTCCGCATGATGACGCCCTGCTAGCCACACAAAATATTCTTTTAGGCGCGGAGACTATGGGCCTGGGCAGCTGCCTGATCGGCTTTGCGGCTGAAGCCCTGCGCCGCGACCGAAAAATCAAAGAGAGCTTAAAAATTCCGACCAACGAAACTATCTATGCGGTCATCGCCTTAGGCTATCCCGCCACCTCTTTCCAACGCCCCGCCGGCAGGCGTAAAGTACCCATTCGTTGGATAACCTGAAACGCAAAACAGCCACTTACAAATCGATGCAAGTGGCTGTTTTTATTACTGGTCGGGACGAGAGGATTTGAACCTCCGACCACCTGAACCCCATTCAGGTACGCTACCAGGCTGCGCTACGTCCCGTTTTACAATTTTTTTGTCACAATGCTGCGATCATCGCTCGGATGGCGAGGAGCTCGCTTTTCATCTGGAGTAAACAACTCTCCTCGCTAATAACTTGCGGCAATGGCTTTGACAGCTCTTCTAATCTTTTTCTGGTTCCCTCAATTGTATAGCGTTCTTCGTGGAGAAAACGCCTTATCTCACAAAGAAGCTCGACATCTTGACGCCGATAGAGGCGTTGTTTAGTACTGCTTTTTTCAGGTTTGATTAAATCAAACTCTTTCTCCCAATACCTCAAGACATAAGGTTTAACCCCAACGATACGGCTGGCTTCACCAATGCGGAAATAAAGTTTTTCCGGTATGCTATTTTCTGAGGCCATCTGCCTCTCTCACCAAGCCTTTTACAAGCCGGGTTAACGCTATTTTCAATTAACTTGAGGGTTAAGCAGTTCCCGCAAAACATTACTCGCCTTAAAGCTCAAAACCCGTCGAGCTGATATGGTAATCTCTTCACCGGTTTGGGGGTTACGCCCCCGCCGCGGTTTCTTTTGCTGAAGGTTAAAGCTGCCAAAACCGGAAATTTTGACATTCTCCCCCCGCTCTAACGTCTCTTTGATGACATCAAAGATCGTCTCGACTATACGCGCCGATTCTCTTTTAGAAACCCCGATTTGCTCATACACCAGATCTACCATATCGGCCTTAGTCATAGCCAGCTACCCTTTTTCATGAATATTGGTAAAATCAACGCACTTCTCCATGAAATGTATCTTCTATCCCCTTGATTAATTTGGTAATAATCGCATTAACTTTTTTATCTGTCAAGGTTTTATTCATATCTTGGAAGGTTAATCTGAAAGCCAGGCTCTTTTTACCTGCCGCCAGAACTTCACCCTGAAAAACATCGAAAACTTCTGCACCAGTCAACAATTTATGCTGCTTTCGAATATAGGCGAGCATTTCTGCTGCCGGAATTGAATCCTCGATCAGAAATGCCAAATCCCGGTAGACGGCCGGATAGCGAGCCAGGCCCTCATAAGTAATCGTCGTACCTGTTGAAGCCGCCAACAGAGGCGTCAGCGCGACTTCAAAAAGGAGTACCTCCTGATCGAAGTCGTATTCTCCTGCGACCTCATGATTTAACTGGCCTACACTTCCAACCTCTTGATTATCAAGCATAATAGCGGCTGACCGACCTGGAGTCAAGCACTTATAATAATTTTCAGCGACAAAGTTGAATTCAAGTTGCAAATTTTCGGCAAGAGTTTCCAGCAAACCTTTAAGATCAAAAAAATCAACAACTCCATCAGGTGCGGAAAAATGTTCTCCGTAACGGCGCCCACAGGCAACCCCGGCCAGAAAGAGCTCTTCAGAAGGAAGTTTCTGCCCGGTCTGACTGTAAAAATTACGCCCGACCTCGAAAAGCCGAACATCCTTGACATTTACGCGCAAATTATCTTTTAGGTTCGCCAACAGTCCGGGGAGCAGAGAGGTTCGCATAACCGCCATTTCAGAACTTATTGGATTACGCAACTGAACAAAGTCGTAAAAACGGCCTTCGCGCGCAAACTGCAACGTGGAAACAGCTTCAGGATCGATAAAACTATAGTTGACTGCTTCATGGTAGCCATAAGCCATGATCGTCTCCCGAAGCTGCCGCAAATAGGCAACCTCAGGCGGATCAATAACTTCCGCATCGGAAACGCTGACCGGAGTCACCGGAACCTGATCATAACCATAAAGCCGAACAATCTCTTCAATCAAGTCAACTTCACGTTCAAGATCAAAACGGTAAGCAGGCGGAATTACTGTAAACCCATCATCTTGTTCTTTAACAATCTCTATCTGCAAGCGTGTGAAAATATCTCTAACCGCAGAAAAATCGAGATTCAGGCCCAACAGTTTATTGGCCTGAGAAGGTCTGACAAAGATCTCTTTCATCATCCGGGGTTGGGGATGGATATCAAGTGAACCTTGAGCAACCTGACCTTGAGCTAAATCCTGCAACAACTCAGCGGCCCGATCGGCAGCCCGACTCGTCGCGCAAGAATCTACCCCGCGCTCAAAACGGTAAGAAGCCTCGGTCCCCAAATTGATGATACGAGCTGAACGCCGGATTGAAGCAGGCTGAAAAAAAGCACTTTCGATAAGCACATTTTTAGTTTGTGCATTAATCTCTGAATTAAGCCCACCCATAATCCCGGCTATGGCGACCGGCCCCTGACCATCGCAAATCATCAGGGTTTCAGAATCGAGTTGCCGCTCAATCCCATCAAGAGTTTCAAATCTTTCTTCAGATCCGGCCCGACGCACCTCAATCCGTTGATCGTGTAAAAGATCAAGGTCAAAAGCGTGCAATGGCTGACCGGTTTCAAGCATTACATAGTTGGTCACATCGACGACATTGCTGATCGGACGAACACCGGCGGCCCGCAATCGGCTTTTCAACCACAAGGGCGATTCACCAAGCTTGATGTCTTCAACCACACGACCAACATAGCGGGGACAGAGATCCGCATCTTTGATCTCAATTGCGGCCATCTCGGCTACCGGTTTGGCGCCGGTTTTAAGCTCTATAGAGGGTAAGTTAAAAGGTCTCTTATAAATTGCGGCCATCTCTCGGGCAACCCCGATTACACTGAGGCAATCGCCGCGATTAGGCGTAATTTCCAGCTCTAATACGGTATCCTGAAGATTGAGCAGTTCCACCACCGGTTTTCCCAAAGGCAGACCGGCGGGTAGAATCATAATCCCGGCCGATTCCTCTTCAAATCCGAGTTCAGCCGCCGAGCAAAGCATTCCGCGTGAAGCAACACCCCGAATTTTAGATTTCTTGATTGCCATACCATTGGGCAGACGGGTTCCGACCGGCGCTAAAGCGACACAGTCTCCGGCCTGCATGTTACTGGCACCACAAACAATTGTGAGCTCATCCTGGCCGTCAGAGACTTGACAAAGGGAGAGTTTATCAGCTTCGGGATGGGGTTCCATCGCCATAATTTTTGCACTCACCACCCGATTAAGTGCCTCAGGACACAGCTGAGTGATGGCGGCAACCTCAAGCCCGGCCATGGTTAAACGCGCCGCGGCGGCTTCAGGGTCGATCCCCTTAAGGTCGACAAAATCGGACATCCAGTTCCAGCTTATGAGCATTTATCTACCAAAAAGTAAAATTTAGAATTGCCGGAGGAAACGCAGATCGTTGGCAAAAAAGAGGCGAAGATCATCAATCCCGTAGCGGAGCATGGCTAAGCGCTCAACTCCCATACCAAAAGCAAAACCGGTATACTCTTCGGGATCGTATTTGACGAATTTATAGACGGCCGGATCGACCATACCGCAACCCAATATCTCAAGCCAGCCGGTCTGACCACAGACGCGGCAACCTGAACCTTTGCACATCACACATTCGATATCAACTTCGGCACTGGGTTCGGTAAAGGGAAAGTAGCTGGGCCGGAAACGAACCCCGGCTGAACTACCGAAAAAAGCATGCAGGAAAGCGACCAAAACCCCTTTGAGGTCGGAAAAGGTAACCGACCTATCAACCAGCAACCCTTCAATTTGATCGAACATCGGGGTATGGGTAAGATCGGAATCGCAGCGATAGACCCGACCGGGAACAATTACTTTGACCGGCGGCTCCTGTTTTTCCATAACCCGGATCTGAACCGGTGAGGTATGCGTGCGCAAAACCACGTCATCAGAAACATAAAATGTGTCCTGCATCTGACGAGCGGGATGATCTTTGGGGATATTTAAGGCTTCGAAATTGTAGTAGTCAAGCTCAATCTCCGGCCCCTGTGCAACGCTGAAACCCATACGCTTAAAAATGGCACAGACTTCATCGGTCACCCGGGTTATCGGATGCGTGCCTCCAGCCGGCAAAGAGCGACCGGGCAGGGTCACATCAACGGCCCCCTCGACAATCCGGCGCTGGCTTTCAGCCTTAGCCAGGATTTGTCGAGTCTCCTCAAGTGCGGCAAGGATCTGCTCCTTGATCTGATTGGCGAGTTTACCAATGACCGGTTTCAGTTCGCGCGGCAGATCGGAGAGCCCTTTCAAAAGGGAGGTCAACGTCCCTTTACGACCCAAAATATTGACCCGTAAAGCTTCAAGCTCATCAAGTGATGCGGCTTTTTCGATTGACGCTCGAGCTTCAGCCAGCAATCCCTGTAAACGGTTTTCCATAAACGATCAAACGGCCAGCGCAGTGCTGGCAATATCGGCGTATTTACCGAATGCGGCCGGATCATTGACCGCGATATCAGCCAGAATCTTACGATCGACTTCCACCTGGGCCTTGGTTAAACCGGAGATAAAACGACTATAGGAGAGACCATGCAGACGGGCTGCAGCATTGATACGAACAATCCAGAGACGACGAAAATCACGTTTCCGAACCCGCCGGTCACGATAGGCATAGTTTAAAGCCCGATCAACAGTCTCTACCGCACTACGAAAAAGTTTACTGCGGCCACCACGATAGCCTTTGGCCATCTTCAATACTTTTTTATGTCTTCTGCGGGCTTTAAACCCACCTTTTACTCTTGGCATTTTTTTACAACCTTCCTTCTTTAAAGATAGGGCAACATGCGGCTGATACCGCGCTTATTAGCACTGTCGAGAATTGTCGACTTACGAAGATTACGCTTTCTTTTCCGAGTTTTACAATTCAGCAGATGGCTGGCGTAGGCTTTCCGACGCACAACTTTGCCGGTTCCGGTAACCTTAAAGCGTTTCTTGGCACCGCTGTTCGATTTCATTTTCGGCATGATCTTTCTACTCCTATTGGATTATATTTAATCTATTTTGTCTTCTTAACCGGCCCCAGTATCATCATCAACTGGCGTCCCTCACGCTTGGCATGCTGCTCAACAACACCATACTCTTTGACTCGATCGGCCACTTTGATCAACAGGTCATAGCCCTGATCAGTATAGGCCATCTCACGCCCCCGAAAACGGATGGTCACCTTAACCTTGTCACCATTTTCGAGAAAACGAACTATATTCCTGATCTTGACATCGAGATCATGAACGTCGGTTCGCGGCCGCATTTTGATCTCTTTGACCTGGATTACAGTCTGTTTTTTCTTGGCCTCCTGAGCCCTTTTACTCTCTTGATACTTAAATTTTCCATAATCCATCACCTTGCAGACCGGAGGACTGGCATGAGGCGAAACCTCAACCAGATCCAGACCCCGCTCTTCGGCGTAGACTAAGGCATCTTGAGTATCAATAACCCCAACCTGCTCTCCGGCATCACCGATGAGCCTGACCTGGGAAATCCTTATCTGACGATTAACTCTTACTTTTTCAGCAGCTATGGGAACCTCCTAAAACTACTTTCAGCTCATCTTGCAAGTGG
>JAYEMC010000040.1:0-5870 GCA_034717935.1 Pseudomonadota bacterium
ACGTATTGTGTTTTTTCGATTATTTCAAAGTGATCCTGTTTTTACATTAATTTTATCCATTTCACAAGGAGTCTGCTTGATGGATTTTATAGGTACCGACATCGATGGAGTCTGTTTGATAAAACCCGATATTTTTCGTGATAACCGAGGTTTTTTTATGGAGACCTTTAATCAGGGTAAATATAGTGAGGGGGGGGTGCCTTACAGTTTCGTTCAGGATAATATGTCATATTCGGGACGGGGTACGGTGCGCGGCCTTCATTATCAGCTCAAACAGCCGCAAGGGAAACTGGTTTTTGTTTTAAAGGGTGATATCTTTGACGTGGCCGTCGATATCCGGCGCGGTTCGCCGACTTTCGGCCGCTGGGTTGGATATAACCTGTCGGAAAGCAATCGACACCAGCTTTTTGTGCCGCCGGGTCTGGCGCATGGCTTTATGGTTTTGAGCGAGACGGCTGAAGTTTACTATAAATGCACTGATCTTTACTCGCATGGAGATGAGTATGGGTTGCTTTGGAACGATCCGAAAATTGGCATAAAGTGGCCCGGTCAGGAGGTCGTTCTTTCGGAAAAGGACACCTCTCTGCCGACTTTGGCCACGATTAATGAGGATCATCTGCCGATAATGAGCAAAAATTTTTAGGTTGCCACGAAGACATGAAGCACACGAAGGGTTTTCTTCGCGCTCTTCGTGTCTTCGTGGTGAACATATAGAAAACCTTTTTGGTTCCGGATAGTCCGGGTTAGGATTTTTCAAGTTTGTAGCCGGCGGCTTTCCAAGTACTCATGCCGCCAATAACACTGTAGACATTTTTATAGCCTTGCTGTTTGAGGATTGAGGCGGCAATGTTGGAACGGTAGCCGGACATGCAGATGACGCTGATGTGTTGATCCAGATTGCGGTTAAAACCTTGATTGATAAGTTCCGGCAGCGCTAGGTGCTCAGCTTTTTCGATGTGGCCGGTTTGCCACTCTTGTTCGTTGCGGACATCTAAGACCATATGATTGTCATATTTTTCGCGCACATGGTGCAGGGAATGGACGCTGATCTGAGGTAAAAAACCGGTCTCTTCAGCCGCTAAAATCCAGCTGCTTAAACCGATGATGCAGCCTCTGATATTGTCGTAGCCGACCCGGCGGAACATGGTTGTTGCAGTTTCAATCTCCTGATGATTATTGGCCAGGAGCAGGATTTCACTCTCCGGTTTAACTACATTTCCGATCCAGGTGGCGGAGTTGGGAGCCATGCCGATATTGAAACTACCGGGGATATGGGCACCGCCAAAGGCGGTTGCTTCCCTTAAGTCGATGAGGATGTTGCTCGGATCGGTCTCAAGGAATTTTTTACAGGTTAGAGGCTTGTATTCACTGATCAGCGGCAACTTTTCAATAAGTTCCTGCCCTTTCAGGTTGCTGTTTATAATGTGAGTGAAGTTGATTGGTCGATGTGGTGTGTTTTGGCTTAGTTGGATTTTGAAATCTTCAAAATCGAGTTGCATGAAGGGGTTAGTCAGTCGTTCGAAGCCTAGTGTTGATGAAGGTTTGGCACTGATTCCGGCACCGCAGAGAGAGCCCGCCCCGTGGGCAGGATAGACTTCTACATAGTCGGGAAACTCATCAAGTTTTACGCGGAGACTGTGATAGGCGTTTCTGATCTGTTCTTCTATAAGTTCACCCCCGGCCAGGTCGGGACGACCGATGCTGCCGACAAAAAGCAGGTCACCGGTTAACAGCATCTCGACAAGATCGCCGCGAACCAGATCGGTGAGGGCCAAAGAGATTGAGTTGGGGGTGTGACCCGGAGTTGCAATCACCCTTATTTTAGCATTACCGATGACAATTTCATCACCGTCATGCAGGGGCAGGTGATCATAATCAACCGGCGAACCGGCTCCGATATGGATCGGAGCTCCGGTTTGGTATTTAAGTTCGGCGGCCCCGGAAATGTGGTCGGCATGGACGTGAGTTTCAATGATTCCGGTGATTTTCATCTTGTTGATCTGGGCCGCTCTCAGATAGTCGTCGATATCTCGTTTGGGATCGACGACAATGGCGCTACCTGCTTGCGGACAGCCGATCATATATGATAAACAGCCGAGACCTTCGACTTTAAATTGCTGAAAAAACATATTTACCTCCATTAATTATTTACATACTGAAGTTGTCGAGTATAGATTTTCTGTTTGTATGTTAAAAAATATGGACTGTCAAGGGCTTTTCTTTGAGCTCTGTTTATGTTGTAACTTTGAGTGTTTCATAGGATAGGGGAAAGTTATGCTGGTTGCTGGACATGAGGAGTGTTTTGTTTGCCATAACAAATTTTGTTTTTCTTCAATTAATAGTTGTGATTCAGGAGTTGAGACGAAAATGGTTTTCAGTCTCGATCATGAAGGATGGATGGGGATTCCGCATGGCGGCGTGGCCATGACCGCCCTGCTCGACCTGGCGGATCATTGTTGGCTGCAAAGCAAGGGGGAGAATATGGTTTATCCTCTGGAGATAGATTGGCGTTTTGCAGATGCCGTTCATATTGGTGATGAGATGTCTTTAACAGCGGTTGTTGAAGATGATGATGCAAACAGCTTGCTTTTGTCTATGCGGCGGCCGGGTAGTGAAAAAATCTATCTCAAGGGTGAGGTTCGGGTTGCCGCAAAAGCTGCCGAGGTCGATTTTCCCCTGCTAGAGCCGGAACTGCTGCAAAAAAATAGTACAGAGCATCAACCTCTGGCAATCTATGATAACTGTTTTGTTTGTGGCCGAAAACGGCAAAAACCTGGCTTAATGCGGCGTTTCTTTAAGTTTGGTTGTGCCGGAGATGGATCAGCTTCAATTGATGAGTCCGCAATCATTGTTCGTTTTGGTGGTGGGTCTGATGGATTACAGTTGGCTTCCTCATTTCAGCAGGCTTCCGGCACGCTTCATCCGGGAGTTTTAGCGGCTCTTCTGGATGAACTTTGTGGTTGGAGTGGAGTCTTAGCTGGTGATCTGTACGGTTATACGGTGCGTTTCACGCTTCATATCAACCGTTTGCCGGCTATCGGTGAGGAGCTCTTCGGGATGGCGCCGACGCCTGCTGTGCGGGGGCGCGGGAACCGGAAATTTTACCATCCTAAAGGCGCCCTTTATCAAAAAAAGGCAGATGGCTCGCTTGAAACAGTTGCCGTAGCAACTGGTCAATGGTTGGCCCGGGATGAGTTACGTCAGCAGTTTGATGATACCCAGATCGTGGAGGATATGTCGGGGATTGTTTTTTAATAGAGCTGAAGTACCTTGTTTTCCTGGTAGCCGACTTTAAAATATTAGTAACTTTCAGCGTAAGTAGAAAAGCTTCTAATTTTGATGAATTTCAGTGAATTCTGGGGACATAACCTGATTCTCCGAAGGAAATCGGGATTGTGTCCCCTGAATTCACCGCGTTAGTTATTCACCCTTCATCATCGCTGCAATATCATTTTCCACGGTATCAATAGCTTTGATGTTGAAATTCTCGACCAAGACGTTGAGGATTGTCGGAGAGACGAACGCCGGCAGGGTTGGCCCTAGGCGGATGCCTTTAACTCCGAGAAAGAGGAGAGCTAAGAGAACGGCAACCGCTTTCTGCTCATACCAGGCGATATCGTAAGAGATCGGTAGATCGTTGATATCGTCAAGGCCGAAGACCTCTTTCAGTTTCAGGGCAATAACTACCAGAGAGTAAGAATCATTACACTGTCCGGCGTCAAGAACGCGAGGGATGCCGCCGATATCGCCGAGATTAAGTTTGTTGTAGCGATATTTAGCACAACCGGCGGTCAGGATGACTGCATCTTGAGGCAGATTTTCAGCAACCTCGGTAAAGTAACTTCTTGATTTCTGGCGTCCATCGCAACCGGCCATGACGACAAAGCGTTTGATGGCACCCGATTTAACCGCTTCAACAACCTTGTCGGCCAGAGCCAGAACCTGGTTGTGAGCCAACCCACCGATAATTTTGCCGGTTTCTATTTCGGTCGGGGCGGCGCATTTTTTGGCTCGTTCAATAATTGCCGAAAAATCTTTGACTCCGCCTTTCTCTCTATCCGCAATATGGGTTGCGCCGACATAGCCGACGACGCCGGTGGTAAAGAGACGATCAAGATATGTGTTAGTTTTCTTTAAAGGAACCAGGCAGTTGGTGGTTAGCAGGATCGGGCCGTTAAAAGACTCAAATTCCGGATTCTGCTCGTACCAGGCACCGCCGTAGTTGCCGACTAAATGGTCATATTTCTTGAAAGCCGGATAGCTGTTACCGGGCAGCATTTCACCGTGGGTGTAGACATCAACGCCGGTGCCCTCGGTCTGTTTAAGCAGCCCTTCCATATCTTTTAGATCATGGCCACTGATAAGGATGCCGGGATTATTGCGAACGCCGAGATTAACTTCGGTGATTTCCGGGTTACCATAGGTTGTGGTGTTGGCTTTATCAAGCAGGGCCATGGTTGTGACTGAGATTTCACCGGCTTTCATAACCAAGCCGACCATTTCGTCAACCGAAAGATCTTTGGTCGTAGAGGCCATACCTTCCATCAGAAAGGCATAAATAGCATCATCTTCAAAACCCAGAACGGCGGCATGCTCGGCGTAAGCGGCGACCCCTTTAAGGCCTAAAATCAGCAACTCACGCAAAGAACGGACATCTTCATTCTCAGTGGCGAGAACGCCGACGCTTTTGGCTTTTTCGGCAAATTCAGCTGCATCATCGGAAAACCAGGTAGCGGCATCGGGCAGAGCCCCGGCAAAATCCTGGCCGTTTTTGGCTTTGTAAGCTGAAAGAAACTGGTCGCGAAACTGATTGCGACGCTTAAGGCCCTCTTTAATGTAGGCGGTAATGCTTTCATCGTCCCAGTTGGCATTGGTGATTGTGACAAACAGAGCCTTGGCGACAAACAGGGCGGTTTCATTTTCCTGGATATCCAACTCTTTAAGTTTTTCACCGTAAACGGCAATCCCTTTGACAACGTGAATTAAAAGATCCTGCAGATTGGAAGTCTCTTCCGGTTTTCCGCAGACACCCTTGATCGTACAACCTTGGTTTTTAGCAGTTTCCTGACATTGAAAACAGAACATGGTTGATCTCCTTTTTTAAGGTTAAGTTCAAAATTAAATAGTTACAAAGGTTGAAAACAGTCAAACTTGATTATTATAGTCCCTATTTATCGAAAGTCAGGCCCTTTATCATTGACCTAAGTCAAGAGGAATAATTTTTTAGAAAATTTTTAGTTGTTGGAGAAAATGATAGGCGACGATGCCGACGGTTGTCGAGAGGTTAAGGCTTCTGACTTTGCCCCACATCGGCACCGTGCAAGAGGGGTAGAGTTCAAGTAGTGATTGAGGCAGACCTCGGGTTTCGGGGCCGAAAATGAGTCCGAAACCGGGTTCGATATCGGTTACTTTATTATAGTTTTTTTCAGCTTTGGCGCTTAAAGCGACAAGTGGAGCCGGGGAGGGGGTGTGGTTTTGCCAGAAATCCTGAAAGGCGTCAAAATTATCATGTTCCCTGACATCAACCTCGGACCAGTAGTCAAGTCCGGCTCTTTTCAAGTTACGGTCATCAATTTTAAAACCTAAGGGATGAATCAGGTGCAGAGGCAGTTCTGCGGCCGCGCAGAGCCGGGAAATGTTACCGGTATTAGCTGGAATCTCCGGTTCAAAAAGGATAATATGCAGAGCCGGGTGCTTAATTCGTTTTACGGATTTGCTGATCGATTCACTCATTACAACCTGTTACTCAAGCTCTTTTTGCAGGACTTCAATATCCTGGTTGAGCTTTTCCCATTTGCGGTAGGCCCAGGCCAGTTTTTCTTCACACTCTTTTTTTTCAGCGGCCTGTTGTTTAATCATTTCGGGTGAAG
>JAYEMC010000041.1:0-5860 GCA_034717935.1 Pseudomonadota bacterium
TTTTTCTTGCATCGCATTTCACCCCCATAACAATAAATTCCGAACGGTCGTTAGATTTCATGAATATAGTTAAACAAAAAATAACATAAATGCAAGCTTAAAATGGAAACGAAACCTGGATAAAGTTACAACAGGTGCTCGCGGCGGATTGCTTGGATCACTTCATCGAGTTGGTGGAGAAAACGTGATCGGTCACGTTTCTGGAGTGGCGGCGGCCCGCCGGTCATCTCTCCAGCACCCCGAAGTTCCGCCAACAGATCCCTGGTTGCAACGGCACTGCCGATGTTGTTTTCCGTAAACAACTTTCCGTTTGTACCAATTACCCGGGTGTTCTTTTTCAGGCAACGATCCGCAAGCAAAATATCAGCAGTAACCACGATATCATAAGGCTGTACATGATCAACAATCCAATCATCGGCCGCATCGGATCCGGCCCCGACAACTTCGAGAGCAATTAATCGTTCATGCGGAACTCGCATCCAGGAGTTAGCCACCAATGTAACCTTAAGCTGGTAGCGGCTCGCAACCCGATAGACCTCCGATTTAACCGGACACGCATCGGCATCAACATAAACGTGCAACATTATGAACCATTAGTTATAAAGTTAAAAGGTAAGGGACTTTTACGTAGGTTAGAAACGCTCGATCAGTTTCTTGATCAAATAACCACTTTCGCGGATCGCCTGATCGCTGAAGGGGCCGAACCATTCGGCAATTTGCTTGAATTCGGTGACAAATTTTTCTCGGCCTCGACCACATTCCCCAGCGTTATCGGCAAGCATTTCGAGGTTGTTTTTAAAACTCTCAAGATAGTCACGAAGGAGGTCTAAACGCTCTGGTGTGGCAAAGATAATTTCGCTGTAGAGTTCGGGATCCTGGGCAAAAAGCCGACCAACCATATCGAGTTCGAGGCGATAAATGGGGCTGGAGAATTCGAGGGTACGATTGAGATTAATCCGCCGCTGATGGAGAAAACGACCGAATGTAAACGTGGCAAAATGGCGCAGGGCCTGGACTACGGCCATGATTTCATCGTGCTCTGCGGCCTCGGCCCGCACCACAACCCCGCCCCAGGCGGCAAATTGTTCGGCCGGCCAGCGATCTTCGGGCCGCTCCCGCCCCGGAGTTACGACCATGATTTGGCGCTCAATGGTCGGAGTATCGGGGCCGAACATAGGATGAAAACCAAGCACCGGGCCGGAAAAATTATCCAACATGGCTTTAACGGAGAGATCTTTGACACTGGTCAGATCTGCCAGAATACAATTTTCAGGTAAGTGTGGGGCCAGCCTGGTGATGGTACTGACGGTTGCGGCAATCGGCACACTGACGATTGCCATATCGAGATCTAAACAGAGTTCAGCCGCCCGATCCCAGTCATCAACCTCTAAAATCCTTACCTCATAACCCGAATCTGTAAACCATCGGTTAAAAAGTCGTCCCATTGCTCCGCCGCCGCCGACAAGCAGAATTTTGGCTCCCGACTTAACCCCGACACGAGATATTTCGGCCGTCTGGGTAGAGCGTGAATAACGCATGATACCGCGAAAAATCTCTTCCAGGTAGTCGGGATCAAGCCCGACATCTCGGCCATGCCGCCGCCGGATATCGATCATATCAGCTTCCCTGGCGGGATGATAAACCGACAGTTGCCGCTCTTTTTTAAAGGCGACAACCTCATCAACAATCTCCTGACGACGGGCCAGAAGTTCAACCAATTGATGATCGAGATCATCAATCTGCCCGCGCAAACGGTTAAGCTGTACTTGTTCCTGACTGTTTTTCTCTGTGATTGACATTGTTGTCTCCTACGCTATCGTATCGTAACGAGAAGACTTCATAGCAAAGCTGCCACGGCCCTTGGTCGCGGAGCGCAAAGCCGTGGTGTAACCAAAGAGGCGCTGTAGAGGAACGTCGGCGGTAATCCGGCTGAAATGTTCCTGGCTGTCGATTTCAAGGATCCGACCGCCGCGACCATTAAGCTCACCGATAACATCACCAAGATTTTCTTCCGGGACGATAATCTCGGTTTCCATAATCGGCTCAAGCATAGCCGGATGAGCCTCTTCCAGGGCTTGACGGGCGGCATTAGCACCGGCAACTTTGAGGGCAACTTTGGTAAAATCGTTGCGTTCACCTTCAACCGCGACAATTTTTAGTTCGACATCGACCAGTGGGTAACCCTGTACCGGCCCGGAACTTAAAACCTCATGCATTCCTTCAACCACAGCCGTCTGCAAAGCCTCGGAAAGCGTTGCCCCTGCATCGTCCTGCCAGACAACTTTATTGCCCTCGTCCCGCTGACGCGGAATCGCCCGAACCGTCAGGCAGGCAAATTGACGGGTCTTCTCCTCTTCATCAATTCGTTCAAATTCGGCCGTCATTTCCGCCTCTTTAATAATCGTCTCCTGATAGAGGACCTGGGGTTTTCCGAGATTACTATCGAGGTTAAATTCCTGCCGTAAACGCTCATGGATGATTTCCAAGTGAAGTTCACCCATGCCGGAGATCACCACTTGACCGGTTTCTTCATCCATTTTGATCTGAAATGTGGGATCTTCGTCGGCCAATTTATCGAGACTCTCCCAAAGTTTGTCGAGATCGCTGTTGCGTTGCGGTTCAATCGCGGCCGAAATTACCGGCACCGTAAACTCCATTCCCGGCAAAATAATGGGTTCGGTCGAAGTACATATCGTATCTCCGGTAGCCGAATGTTTAACCCCCATAGCAACCACAATATCCCCGGCAACCGCCTTTTCGATACGATTCTTTTTATGAGACTGCATCTGAAAAAGACGCGACACCTTCTCTTTCTTCTTGAGCCGGGGGTTAAAGATATCCTGACCGACGGCCAGAGTTCCGGAATAGATACGCAAAAAAACCAGCCGCCGGCCCTCCATCATCGCAACCTTAAAGAGCAGAGCCGCAAGCGGCTCACTGTTTTTGGCCTCCCGCTCAATCTCCACTTTGCTTTCCGGGTGCTGACCACAAACCGGCGGCACCTCTGCCGGGGAGGGGAGAAAATCGACGACCGCTTCGAGTAGGGTCTGGATACCTCTGTTTTTGAGGCCGCTGCCACACAAAACCGGAATCAATTGACCGGCAATAGTTTGCTTGCGTAAAACCTGACAAACCTTATCATCGGGCAAGGCTTCCCCGTCAAGAAAGAGTTCCAGAAGTTCATCATCTCCTTCAGCTACCGCCTCCCAAAGATTTTGTTTGGCGATTTCAACTGCGGCCTGCATATCCTGAGGAATTTCAGCCTCTCTAAAATCGAGTCCCTGATCATCATCCCAATACAAAGCTTTGTCGGCGAGTAAATCGACAACTCCGCAAAAATCGGCCTCACTGCCGATCGGCAGCTGAATCGGTACCGGAGAAGCTCCGAGTTTCTCTCGTAACTGCGCCACAACCCCGTCGAAATCGCTACCTAAACGATCCATTTTATTAACAAAAACCACTCTCGGTACGCGGTAGCGATCCGCTTGCCGCCAAACCGTCTCGGATTGCGGTTCAACCCCGCCAACGGCACAAAAAACCGCCACCATCCCATCAAGAACCCGTAAACTGCGTTCGACTTCAGCCGTAAAATCAACATGGCCGGGGGTATCAATAATAGTTATCGTATGTTTATGCCATTTACAAGTAGTCGCAGCCGACGTAATCGTAATTCCACGCTCCTGTTCCTGTTCCATCCAGTCCATGACTGCGGTTCCGTCATGGACTTCACCGAGCTTATGGGTCTGTCCGGTCGCAAAAAGAATGCGCTCGGTAACCGTGGTCTTGCCCGCATCAATATGCGCGGCGATGCCAATATTCCTGATTAAATCTATTTTAGCCATTATTCAATATGTCCTTAACCCGACTTAGGAGGCTGTCCGAGAACGTCTTTTTTCCCCATATCTGCGTTATTTTTTGCCAACAATGCTCGAAATACTAGGTGTATATCTGTGCTTATTGTCAAAAAATGCCTTGATCTGAGAAAAAAATCCTACTCTCGGACAACCTCCTAGCTGGGAACTAATAAGTTGCGTTCATTTGTGCTAATTTGTGTTCATTTGTGGTTCCGCTTTTTTAACCACAAATAGACACAAATCAGCACAAATTTTAATTATTTATCATAATTTTTTTCCTCAAGTCTAGTGCACTCACTTAAGATGAGTTGTTCAAGTCTGGTCAAAGACAGAGTGTGACGCCTGGCTAAAATAACCAAATCATCATGCTCCGGTTTTATATTCATCACTTTACCCTGTCGATTTCGGGCAATTTTGCAACGGATTTCACCAAATGAGGTCTGATATTGGCAAATTTCACGCTCCAGAAAGTAGCGTTCACTTAAACGCCGCCGAATTCCTAACGTCGGGCTTTCACTGAAAATCCGATCGACAACAGCAGATTCATCGGCTTGCCGCAGGAGAACCTGGAGGATCATCCCGCAGCGCCCTTTTTTCATAACCACCGGCCAGGTTACAACATCCAACACCCCTTCAACCAACAGACGATCCTGTAAAGCGGCCAGTTTTTCCGGCGTCAGATCATCAAGACTGACCTCAAGCACAATCAGGGATTCCAAGGCATAAGGATTGTCGCCAACCATACCGGCAGCCGGATCAACCTCTCCCAGGGTGAGACGTAAAAGATTCGGCCGCTTTTGATGTTGACGACTACCGGCTCCGTAACCACTGCAACCGAGTCGGTAGGCCGTTTTATAGAACGTTGGAAAAAGTTCAACCAGCGTCTTAAAGATAGCCGCCCCGGTCGGGGTTATAAGTTCGGCTTCAATACCACTTTCAACCACCGGCAAACCTTCAAGTAAAACCATCACCGCCGGTACCGGTATGGGCAAACGCCCATGCGCACAGTCAACAAAGCCGGTTCCCAGCGGAACCGGCTTGATGATGCTGACCGATTCCGGTTCACACCAGTCAAGAGCCGTCGCGACCCCGACAATATCGGCTAAAGTATCATAATCACCAACCTCATGAAAATGAATATTTTCGATAGTACGGCCATGCACTTTAGCTTCGGCGGCGGCCAACCGGCGAAAGATTTCAAGGCTTGTTTCAGTAATCTTTTTCGGTAAATCGGCAGCCCGCAATAAATTTGTCACCGCTGCCATTGTTTTCGGAGCCGGATTAGCGGCAGCCGCAGCCAAAGCCGGAAAGTCGACTTTACAAGCAGCAATCCCATGGCGTTCGACGGAAGTGGTTTCAAGTGAAAAAAAACGACCTAAACCAACCTTTTCAAGATTTTTCCGCAAAAACTCAACCGGCAAACCAAGATCAAGAAAAGCCCCGAGAAACATATCGCCACTGAGACCACCAAGGGCATCTACAAAAAGAATATTTTTACTCATTATCATTTAATCTCTCACAAGCTGCTGCAATCTCAGGTAAAACCTGATCGGCCGGGCCCAGGATAGTCAGGTCGGCTACCGGGCCCGAGAGATCGGTTGGTTCAAGATTGATCTCGATCACCCGGCCACCGGATCTTTTAGTCAAAATCGGCATCTCGGCGGCGGGATGGACGTTGGCCGAGGTGCCAATGACCAACATAACTTTAGCTTTTTCTGCGGCCGAAGAGGCTTCGAGCAAGGCCCATTTAGGAATCGGCTCGCCAAAAAAGATAACATCCGGCTTAAGGATGGCTCCACACTCTTGACAGCGAGGCGGCAGACTTTCAGCCTCCGAGATTTTAAAATTGACCCAGCGCCAGTCACAGTCGAGACAGCAAAGATGCCGGGTTGCCCCATGAAATTCTATCACTTTACGACTACCGGCGGCCTGATGCAGGCCATCGACATTTTGCGTGATCAAAGATCGCAAAAGTCCTTTCTTTTCAAGTTCAGCTAGAGATTTAT
>JAYEMC010000042.1:0-5848 GCA_034717935.1 Pseudomonadota bacterium
GTGCCATTCATAGGTTTCGTCATTAACCAGATCTTTAAATGTGACTTTCAGGCCGGGGCAGAGGACGGCTTTGGCGCGCAGGGAGTGAACCAGCCTGGCCGCCGCAAATTTTGGCGAATCAAAATATTTAGGATTAGGCCGGAAACGGATGCTGGTGCCGGTGTTGCGGCGTCCGACATCTTCTTTTCTAGTTAACGGCTCTATTACTTCACCATTGGCGTAGGCACAGATAAAACGACCACCATCACGGCGAACCTCGACTTCGAGGCGTTCAGCGAGTGCATTGACGACCGAAACCCCGACCCCGTGCAGGCCGCCGGAAAACTGGTAATTTTTTTGTGTGAATTTGGCCCCGGCATGCAGTCTGGTGAGGATTAGCTCGATACCCGGGACCCCCTCTTCAGGGTGGATGTCGACCGGCATGCCGCGGCCATTGTCTTTGACCTCAATCGAGTTGTCGGCGTGCAGGGTCACTTCAAGCGTGTTGGCAAAACCGGCAATGGCTTCATCAACACTGTTGTCGACAACTTCTTGCGCAAGATGGTTGGGGCGAGTCGTGTCGGTGTACATGCCGGGCCGCAGTTTGACCGGATCAAGCCCCTTTAGAACCTCAATCGCCTCGGCATTGTAGTTATTATTGCTATTATTGTTTGACATAGTCAATCCGTATAGGCTCTTACTAATAGAAGTTTTATGCAAAATGAGTCAGTATTGTCCGGTTAGGAAATTGTAACCCGATATCCCTAGGAGCCTGTTCGAGAATGCTCTTTTCCCCCAGCTCAGCGTTGTTTTTTGAAAATAATGCTCGAAATACTAAGTGTATGTTGCGCCCCGCAGGAAGTGCCCTTGGGGTATGCTTTATTTTCAAAAAATGCCTCGATCTGAGAAAAAATTTCTATTCTCGGACAGGCTCCTAGAATTCATCTTAGCAAAGTTCAAACCGGACAGTGCTGAAAATGAGTAAAATTTAAATTTATGGTATTAAAAATCAGTGGATAAAGTTGGTTTTGGCTTTGCCGGGTCAGGTTTGAGATGAGATCTCTAACGCATTAATCTTACGATGCAGATTACGCCTGGTTGTTCCAATCTGCTCGGCTGTATTAGAGATATTCCAATCATTGTCATGAAGTTTATTGGTGATATAGAGTTTTTCGAACATTTTGTTGGCTTCAGTGAGTGTTTCCGTTTCAAACAGGGCGCACCACTGGGGGTTGTCAAGAGGGTTGCCGTTGGTCTGGCTGTCACCTCTTAAATAGGGAGGCAAATCACAGGTTTGAACAAGTTCCGTAGCACACATGATTGAGAGTCGTTCCATCAGATTTTTGAGTTCGCGAACGTTGCCGGGCCACTGGTAGTTTTTAAGTTGAGTGATAACTTCGGGGGCCAGGTGTTTAAAGGTGTCGCCATGGTTGTTGTAGTGGTTGGTAAGAAATGTTTCGGCCAGTAGAGGGATATCTTCACGGCGATCTCGCAAAGGCGGAATTCGGATCGGCAGAACGTTGAGTCGGTAAAATAGATCTTGGCGAAAGTTTCCTTTTGCGATCTCTTCTTCCAGATCTTTATTGGTCGCCGCGATGATGCGGACATCGATGGGGACGGTTTTACTGCTTCCTAAACGGGTAAAGGCCTTTTCTTGCAGAACCCGGAGTATTTTAGCTTGGGTATTAAGGCTCATGTCGCCGATTTCATCAAGGAAGATAGTGCCTTCATGACTCTGCTCAAATTTTCCTTTTTGTCGTCGTTCAGCTCCGGTAAAAGCTCCTTTTTCGTAACCGAAGAGTTCCGATTCGATCAGGTTGTCGGGGATGGCAGCACAGTTTACATCAATGAAGGGGCGATCATGGCGACTGCTCAGGCGGTGAATTTCTCGAGCTACAAGTTCTTTGCCGGTTCCATTTTCACCTACTACCAACACCCAACCTTCGGTTGGGGCAATGATTCTGATCTGTTCTTTGAGCTGGTCGATGGTTTTGCAATTACCGATCAGGCGGTTTTCATTATATTTCTTTTTGAGGCGAACATTCTCCTCTTGCAGGCGGGAGATGGTCAGAGCATTGCTGGCAGTAATTACGAGTTTGTCCAGCGAAAGCGGTTTTTCAATAAAATCGAAAGCCCCCATTTTTGTTGCTTGGACGGCAGTTTCAATGGTTCCATGGCCCGATATCATGACGATTGGCACTTGTGGGTGCTCTTTTTTGAGTCCCGGTAAAAGTTTTAATCCGTCACTGTCGGGGAGCCAGATGTCGAGAAAGATCAGGTCGGGAGTCTCTTTTTCAAGCAAACTTAGAGCTTGGCTGCCGTCTTCAGCGCAGATAACGGAGTAGCCTTCGTCACTGAAAATATCGCTCATTGACTGGCGGATAGCGGGCTCGTCATCGATAATAAGTATAGTTTTTTTCATATTTTTTTAATAATTGGTAATTCGATTACAAAGCAAGTCCCTTTGAGGTGGTTTTCGCGTACGCGAATAAAACCTCGATGGTCGTTGATGATGGTTTTGACGATGGTTAAGCCGAGGCCGGTTCCTCTCTTCTTGGTCGAGAAATAGGGC
This sequence comes from Pseudomonadota bacterium, assembly GCA_034717935.1. Classification (GTDB taxonomy): domain Bacteria; phylum Desulfobacterota; class Anaeroferrophillalia; order Anaeroferrophillales; family Tharpellaceae; genus Tharpella. The sequence continues at coordinate 2,552 of JAYEMC010000042.1, forward strand.
TCGAAAAGACGGGCTTGGGTGTTTTCGTCTATCCCCGGGCCATTGTCGTTGAGCTCGATAATAACCATTTCCAAACTTTTGTCAAGTCTGCTGTCAATCCAGATTTGTCCATCGTCAATTTTTTGTAATGCCGCCAGAGCATTATCGATTAGATTGGTCATGACCCGCTTCATCTGTTCGGGGTCGAGATAGAAATCGGGAATCCTTAAGTCCGGTTCAAACGTGAACTTGATCCGGCTGTGACTTTGGCGGTAGAGGATGAGTGATTCCTCGATGATCGTATTCAAATTTTGCAATGTGGGGTTAGCCTGGGGCATGCGGGCGAAACTGGAAAATTCATTGACCAGGGATTTCAGGTCATTGACCTGGCGGACAATGGTGGTTGTGCAATCTTTTAAAACCTGGTCTCCCTCTTCGGTCAAACCGCTGTATTTGCGTTGAATGCGTTGAGCCGAAAGAGCAATTGGGGTCAGTGGGTTTTTGATTTCATGGGCAATTCTGCGAGCCACTTCCCGCCAGGCCACGGTCTTTTGGGCCTTGACCAGATCGGACATATCATTGATTATAACGAGCATGCCGCTGTAGGTTTCGGATTCGTTGAAGAAAGGGCTGAAATGAACTGCGATATAGCGGTTTTGCTCAGGCAGGGTCAGCTCGATGCTGCTCTCTTTATGAGGGTCGTTCTGGCTCTCTTTAAGATATTGACGAATCTTTTGGATAAGTTCCGGGTGAAAAATATTTCGGTAGTTTTCGCTTTGCACCTCTTTGGCGGAAAAGGCGAAGATCTTTTCTGCGGCCCGGTTTATGGTGGTGATCCGGCCGCTGCGGTCAAGAGCGATGACGCCGGTGTTGATGTTTTCGAGGATAGTTTCGGTGTAACGGCGTCTTTGGGCCTGTTCTGAGCTGATACGACTCATCTCTTGATGGGCGAGCTCACTCTCCTTACGACTCTTTAAGAGCTCTTCGGTCATACTGTTGAATGAATCAACGAGGATGCCGAGTTCGTCACTGGCGACCATGTCGATGCTGAAATCGAGGTTGCCGCCGGCAATCTCCCGGGTTGCCAGAGCCAGTTCATGTACAGGGTCCGTGATATCTTTAGCCAGATAGAAGCCGAACCAGATCGAAATAAAGGTGATCAGAGCCGTAATCAGGACAAATGTCAGAATGTAGTTGCTCTTGATGTAGAGTTCCATATTCTTGGCCTTTTTGTAGGCCGTGTATTTTTCCGAAATGCTTTGCATCTGGAGGGCGAGTGGAGCCGGAATGAGTTTTACCGTGACTACCAGGGCGATAATCTCGTCTCCTTGCCAGACCGAAAAGATCGGAGCCCAACCCTGAACCATAGTGCCGCCGTTGTCAAGCGGGACGATACGGTCTTTGGGTGGGTGACGGTCGCCTAAGTCGATGCCGGTTTGGAACTGCTCTTTGCTGAGTTTATCACTGAGGCTGAGGGCGCAAGCTAGAGGTGGTCCGGGTTGTGGGATAATAGCTATAGCATCCAGAGAAAACTCATCGCGTTTTTGCTCGACCAGTTTCTGGGCAAAATTTTCCTGTTCACCGATTAGCAATCCTTTACGGGTGGTTTCCGTAGCAACGGCAGCGGCAAAAATTTGATTTTGTCGGCGGTGGTTGTCGTAGTACTCCTGGGCGACAATCAATGAGGCGTCGAGAGAGGCTTCGAAATTGGTTGAGAACCAGTTGTCGAGGCTGAAACGGATAAATCCGGTCGCTGCAACAAAGAGAAGGATTGTCGGAAAGAGTGAAAGCGAGATGAAGGCGACAACCAGTTTAGTCCGCAGGCGAAAGCCGACAATCTTACGTTTTCTCTCCATGAGTAATTTTAGGAGGTTGCGCAGGATGAGAAAAATAAGGAGAAGCAGGAGGATTATATTGATGTTGATCAGGGCGAAAACAATAACATTGCCGAGGATCGGGAGATCGGTCGGCAAATTGGGCAGGTTCATTTCAACGTAGAAAAGGGCGCTTATGATAACCGCCAGAATGATGATAATGATCGTCTCTCGCTGCCGTCGTTTATGGTCCTTGTTGGCGAGTTTCTTAATTTCCTGACTGCTTTTTGGAGAGTATGAAGGCAAGGTTGATGGACTCGTAAAAAGTTTTGGGATGGCTATCTCTTGAGTGTTTCGGTGATCAGGCGTTCAGGGATATCTATTGTATAATTGTTGCTCTTGCGATCCCAGGCCGAAAGGAAAAAGAACAGGTATTCAAGATGGAAGGGGAGGCGTACTTTTCTGATTTCGGTTCGGGCGTCAACCTGATAGCTTCGGTTTTGTTCCAATTGGTTTTCATTTAGGAGTGTGATATTCTCAAATTGTGTGGCTGCTTGGATTGCTTCTTTGTATGACGTAGTTTCAATGGGTTTTGCGTGGGGGTGCATACTTACAGTAAAAAGCTTTTTTAGATTATCGTATTCAATTTCATGGATGTAGGTGGTATTTTTAATTTCCCGGTTGAATTTAACCAGATAAAGGTTAATTCTATTCACTTTTACTTTTATTGAGAGAGTTATTTTTTGTGAGACGCCGTTTAATAGTAAAGATTTTATTTCATGGTCGAAAGGGTTAGCTACCCTTAATGATAAGGTTATCCGGTCTTTTTCAGGGCTCATGACAAAGTCTTCGAGATAGGGAGGGTGGTCGGCGGCAAACTCTATTTGTCTTTTGTCAGCGGCATGCAATTTGCTCGCAACAGGAAATAATGTCTGAATGGGAATGATCATGATGATCATGTAAATACCTAGTTTTTTTACTGCTAGCGTGATTTCGGGCATCGGTTAATATCTCTGAAAACTGGTTATATCTTTTGATTACAATAGTTTTTGCGGATTTTCTCCAAATTTATAGATCATCTTCTATAATACTTGTTGGAATAGTGAAAAGCAAGCAAAATTGTAATCGGCAACAGCTTGAAGGTTGATTGAAAAAATGGGGGAAGTAGCGTGTTAGTTTCATTAAGTTTTTTATTTATTGGATTTAGTTGCAGTTCCTTGTTGATTATATAAAAGTGTTATGTTATACCTGCGCTAGGTTTAGAACAAGATCCCATTTAGTTTGTAAAAACTTTTTAGTAAATTGGTAAAATTTTGTTTTGAATCTATTTTTGTTGGTATGGCATTTTTCTTGCTATTCTCGTATAGTGCTTGGCCGGGAATCTGACAATTTTCTTGAGTGCAAGGCAGGCGATGATTTTAACCACAGGCATACACTAAGTATTCCGAGGATTAAAATTTGAGCCTAACGTAGCAATCGAGGAAATTGGCGGTTTTCGGTCGTG
>JAYEMC010000043.1:0-5775 GCA_034717935.1 Pseudomonadota bacterium
CGGGATTAATTTTCTGGTTTATGATGGCTGAAAAGGCCTCTTCTTCAGTGGCATAAACTCGGGCCGGGCCTTGATGTTGCAACATCTCCGGAGCTACGGCTGACTGTTTGACTACTGCGCCATCTTCGGCAAGGTTACCGGTCAAAAACGCAAGGCCGCCGGTTGCATGGTAGGGATTATCCAGGGGGCGGATAGTTTCATGGTTTAAGACCTTAATGGCCGGTTGGGCTAGGAGCTGGCCCAGAGTTTTGCCGCTCACAGTCAGACAGTCTTTATTTAAAAGTCCTTTTTTGGCCAAAACTTTCATGATCGCGCTGACCCCACCGGCTTGGTGCAGGTCTTCCATGTGATCCGGGCCGCCGGGTGACATGTTGCAGATATGTGGGGTCTTAAGGCTGGCCTGGTTGAAATCTTCAAGGGCCAAAGTGAGGCCTGCTTCATGGGCAATTGCAGGTAGATGCAGTGAGGTGTTAGTCGAACCGCCAAAAGCCATGTCGACCGCCAAAGCGTTGTGAAAGGCCTCGTTGGTCAAGATTTGGCGCATTGTAATCTTTTTTTCAACCAGATTCATGATTGTCATGCCGCTCTCTTTGGCCAGGCGAATCCGCGCCGCATCGACGGCCAAGATGGTACCGTTACCAGGCAGGGCAATACCAAGGGCTTCGGTCAGGCAGTTCATCGAGTTTGCCGTAAACATGCCGCTGCAGGATCCGGCCCCGGGACAGGCGGCATCTTCGAGTTCCGTTAATTCTTCTTCATTCAGTTCACCAATCCGGAGTTTGCCCATGCCTTCAAAAACGGTAATCAGGTCGATTTCTTGGCCATTGCAAATACCGGTTCGCATGGGGCCGCCGCTGATGACAATTGTCGGCAGGTCAAGGCGGGCTCCCGCCATAATCATACCGGGGACAATCTTATCACAATTGGGCAGCAGAACCAGGCCGTCAAAGGGGTAAGCCCGAGCCATGCTTTCAACTGAGTCGGCAATCAGTTCACGGGAGGCGAGAGAATATTTCATCCCTTCATGGCCCATGGCTATGCCGTCACAGATACCGATCGTCGAAAATTCCATTGGTGTCCCGCCGGCCATGCGAATGCCGTCTTTGACCGCCGCACATACTCTATCAAGATGAATATGGCCGGGGATAACCTCGTTAGCCGACTGGGCAACGCCGATTAAGGGGCGTTGCAGCTCAGTATCGGTATAGCCGATAGCTTTAAGCAGGGCCCGATGCGGGGCCCGTTCAGATCCTTTAGTGATTTGATGTGAGCGCATTTTTTTCATCCTTTTTTTCATTCTCTCTTTCAGCAATCTTAACTGCATAAGCTTGGTCAAAATCACCGGACAGAGGAGTGCGAGCCTGGGCCAGACTGCTATCATCCCCAAAAAAATCGACAACCGTAACTAGTCCGAGAGGTTCAGTAAATAAGAACCCCAGAGTACTCTTGTTTTGTGGATCCTCAATCGCAGCTGACTGTCGAAAAATCTGCAGTTCTCGGCCTTGGCGCAGGTTACTGCGATGGCCGGCGTCGAGGAGAAAATTATTCTCTTCATCCCTTGAATTTATTCGACACCACCAAGTAGTTGAGTCGATAAGACGCAAGAGCGGAACCGGGTCGTTGGGAACCAAGGGCAAGAGCAGGTTACCTTTCAAATCAGTCCGAAAGGTAAAGGACGCAACGTTGTCACCGGTCTGAGCATCGATCCAGGTACAGGTATAGTATTCGTATTTACGGCCCGTTGTCGTTGTTAGAAACAGGATAAATTGAACTTCCGGTGGTCCGGAGGAGAGTTTAAGCCAACTCTTGATTTCGGCTGAAATTTCTGAGCGCTGTTTGAGTAAGCGGCCCTTGTTCAAAAGAACTTGGTCACGGCAGTCAGCAATGCGCAAAGGGAGTTTATTTTCAAGCTCCAGACTAAGCAAGGTGGCAATCTCGGGGTGTAGTTGACTGGTGCGAGAAGGAAAGAGCAAGACGCGACGACGTAGCGGCGGGGTCGCCGGTGTGGTTTCGGTGAGCAGATCCTCTCTGCTCTCTTTCGCATTATAGTCGCTGCTATCGGCGGTCTGCATATCTGCGGTAGCGGGGTCGCCGGTTAGGTTACTGTCAGCAGATTCCGTTTCTGTTGCCGATTTTGCTAAATCGGCCGTGTAGGCAAGATATTTACCGCTTTGATAGGCTTGGCCCGGCACCCAGAGGGCTGGTGGGGCCAGGGGATCAAGGGCGGCTTGCGGGTTAATCACACGCGTGTAGACAACTCCTCTAACCTCCATGGTTTCAATTGCGTCGTTGCTTTCCGGAAAACTATCGATCTCAAGCCGGGGCATAAAAGGTATACGGTTGCAGCTTGAGCATAATAGTAGCGTGGAGAGCATAAATAACAGGAAAAAGAGGTTTGTTCGTTGATTAGTCACTTCTTAATAACTTTAAATAAAAAAGGTTAAGGTATTTAATAAACGAAAAGCACGAAAAATATTTTTCGTGCTTTTCGTGGTTAAAAAGATCACATGAAAATATTTTCTCTACTCAACCGCTTTGACCATGTCATCCTGTTTGAATTTACCGGCAGCCAGGGGTTCACAGATAGCTCCGTCGAGACCGAAGAAGTCGACAATTTTGACGGTTCCTTTGAGAGCCCCTTGGGCTTGACCCAGAGAGATTTTGCTGCTCGGATCTTTAATCTCGCTGCCTTTGGCGTAAACCCTTAAATTCTGACCTGCCTGGAGGCCGCTGAGACGTCCGGCGTTAATCAATATCCGTTTGTTTTCAACTTTAATTACCCGCGCACTCCAGTCAATCATGCGGATATGATTGACTAGGCTGTTGACCACCTGATCAGCCCCCGGCGTAGAGGGGTTGAGGTTATAGCTTTTGACCGGATAACCGGTGGCTGTATCGATCAATTGCAGTTCAACCTGTTGGGTCGGGGCCGCGTAAGCCCCCGCATTAAAGTTGGTCGAGAAGTGAACCCTCTCAAGGATAATCGCCTGGGTTCCCATCTCTTTACCCAGATGACTTAGGCGAGCGCGTGAATCTAAGCTTTGGCTGAAAAACTGTTGTGAACTGGTGTAATGTTCAATTGCTTCACGAGGAACCAGGTTAATACCGGAAGCTCCTGTCAGGCGCTGATAAATTTTCTGGCTGAAAGCGTCATGTGGAGTCGTAGTCAGACCGCGCTGGGGGTAGCTGATAATGAAAAGAGTTTTGCGTTTAATGCCGCCAAAGGCAAAATTCTCACCTTGTGGAGTACCAAAAAATGAGTCGGGGGTGGCGCCTGAGTTTGCGACCCCAAGATTGGCCTGCTCAAAGTTGCCGCCAAGGTTATTGTGTATTGCATTTATTGGTTGAGCAGCAGGGTAAGCTCCGTAGGCTGGAGCTTGCTGCATATTCCCAGGTATCTGACTCTGTCCGTAAGCTGCTGCAGCTCCGGTTCCGCCGTAGTAGGGTTGGGCTCCGTAAGCTTGGGTCTGGGGTGCCATGTTCTGGTTTTGAGCACCGTACGCACCGTATGCGCTGCCCGCTCCGCCATAACCGGGGTTAGCACTGGCGGCATAGTTGGTATTCGGGTTATAGGGCTGTCCGGGTTGAAAGGCTCCAGCCGCCGCCCCCGGTGTTTGACCGTAAGCCGGGGCCTGGCCATATTGATTGCTACTAGGAGCTTGATAAGGGTTGGGGTATTGCTGATTCTGACCGGCGGCCTGGCCTTGACCACTATATTGCGGTTCATCTTCAGTTTGGACAGCTTCTTGCACCAGCGGCTCTTCTTCTTGTACTTTCTTACTGCCGAAAAAAGGTATCTTCCAACCGCAGCCGCTGATCATAAATGCCATCATTAAGCTCAACAGTAAAATCTTTCTAGTCATCACTTATCTCTCCTTAAAATTTATCAGAACTTTAACTTGGTTTATATAGTTTAGCGAACATAAAGTGAATTTCAGCTCTGCTATTGCATAGTTAGGATTATTTTTCAATCCATTTTTACTTACGCTGAATAGTTACAAATTTTGATTTATAGAAATTGATTCAGCTCTTTGCGGCCCAGTTCGGCGACAACATCTTTAACCTGTTGCGTACTGCCCTTGCGGCAGATTAACAGGGCGTCATTACTTTCGACGATGAGCAGGTTTTCAACATCAACCAAGGCTGTCAGTTTGCGGCTGTATACGGTGTTGTCAGTGGAGCCCACAGAAATCACTGGTGCTGTAGTTGAAAAGGGGGAGAGTTGGAGTTCATCAAGTGAATCCCAGCTTCCCAGATCACTCCATGAGAAATCAGCCGGGACGACAGCAACCCGTTGTGATTTCTCCATTATAGCGACATCAATGGAGATCGAGTCAACCTCTTGGTAGAGTTGTTCAAGAGCAGGTTGCAGTCCTTGAGCAGGGTGGTTTTTGACAAATTCTGTCAGGGCTTTACCGAGTTTCGGGGTCAGTTTGACGATCTCTTCGAGAATGCTGCCGGTTTTCCAGATAAAGATGCCGCTGTTCCAGTAATAACCGCCGTCCATGAGATAGGTTGCCGCTGTCCGGTAATCAGGTTTTTCGACAAATCTTTTAACTTTAAAAGCGGCCAGTTGTTGATCGTCGGTCGATGGTAGTGGGTCGCCCCTCTGAATATATCCATAGCCGGTCTCCGGGCGATTTGGTTTGATCCCGAGGGTAACCAGACTGCCGTCGACCGCACATTCGGCCGCTCGCATAAGATGAGTTTGAAAACGATCCTGATCGCCGATGTAGTGGTCGGCCGGAAAGACCATCATGATTGCATCTTCGCCAACTTTATCGGCCAGGATTTGGGCTGCCAAGGCGATGGCCGGGGCTGTGTTGCGGCCTAGTGGTTCAGCGATAACCTGAGTTTTATCAAGATGGGGAGTCAGGTTGCTGACGACATCACGGTATTGCTCCTGGTTGGTAACCACCATCAGGTTAGATGCCGGTATAAAAGGCAGCAGGCGTTTTACCGTAACTTCAAGGGTGGTACTGCCGGCAATCAGCGGGATCAATTGTTTCGGTTTCCGGTGTCGACTCAAGGGCCAGAACCGGGTTCCGGAACCACCGGCTAAAATTACTCCATAGATATTTGGCATAGTTTCTTATGTTCCTCAATCGATATTGCGTTGATAATCATCTTCATATCGGGTTATGTCATCTTCATCCAGATAGTTACCGATTTGGATTTCGACAATTTTGATTCTTTTTGTCCCGGGATTCGCCAGTCTGTGTTTGGCTCTTTGGGGAATAAATATGTGGGCACCCGTGTCCAGCATTAGTTCTTGATCGTCAATAGTTACCAGAGCCGGGCCGTTGGTTACAACCCAGTGTTCACTGCGTTGCTGATGCGATTGTAGACTCAGACGCTGGCCGGGCTCGACAAAGATCTCTTTGATCTGATGATTGTCGGCCAATAACAGCGACCGAAATGAACCCCAAGGGCGAAAAACTTCTGTGTGATTATTTGGCGTATTCATTGTACCCACTGTAAAGTTACTGCAAATGGTTTGAACATCGCTTCGCCCTCTTGAATGGGGTCAAATCCTTGCATAAATGCTGCGCATTGACGCAAAGCACTGACCCCGTTTATGAGGGCGAAGCAAAGTTCGTCGCTATTGATTGCGACTTTACGGTAATCTCGCCTAATGCAACAGTTCCAAGGCATATTTTCCGTCTTTGTTACGAGTTAGAACTACCATTATCTCTTTACCCTTTTCTTTGGTAAAACCGAAATCAACAATATCGCGAGGGAATTTAGGTGATTTCCAACTCTCACGAATCTCCC
>JAYEMC010000044.1:0-5737 GCA_034717935.1 Pseudomonadota bacterium
GAGAAGAAGCACGCTATTTGGCTTAGGCAGCTTTACGATGCCGGAGAAGAGGGCTTCATCCTCTTCGACGAGGGCAAAATCAAGACTTACACCATGAACGCCTATATCGAGCACTTGGAGGGGGTTATCGCCAGGGCCGAGAATCAGGAACTAACCATGGTCCAAGCCATTTCCTTTACCCTGGATTTCGAACGTTCTCTCATTGAAAAAAACGTTTTCACCCACTTTGATTCTACCTCGGAAAAGGCACGCAGTGTCTTGACGCGACTCAACAGGGAGACGGAAAACCACATCAAAAGAGTACAAGCCCTCAGGTCGTGACCGCTTATTACTTTTTTTTCGGGAGAACAGAATGAAAACCAGCTCATCATGGTTGTTTGCTTGGAGGTTGTACCTCTTTGGATTGTATCAGGCCACTAAGGAGGCTGTTTTTTGAATAAAAGCAGATCTGTGAAAGTATTTTTTTGCAAGCTGGTTCTCCTCTTTTTGCTTTTGAGCCTTACTGGTTGTGCCTCGTTGGTGGTTGACCCGTTGCTTGAATCTCTGAGCAGTTCGTTGGAACAGGAGACCGATATTGACTTGCTTGTCGACGGGAGCCCGACGCTGCTTTTGTTGATCAATGGATTTATCAAGTCGGATCCCGGCAATCCGGCACTCCTTAGAACCGGGACCCGAGCCTTCAGCGCTTATGCGATCTTGCTCGATGAAACCGGCAAACCCGAGAGGGCGCGGCTGGCTAGTGAAAAGGCCAGGCGTTACGGTTTCGAACTGCTCGGTCGAAAACAAAAATTTAAAGAAAACATCAAACAGCCGTTGGCCGTATTTAAGCAATCGTTATCATCTTTTGCCAAGGCTGATGCATCTGATCTCTTTTGGGGCGGACAGGCTTGGGCCTTGTGGATTAAATTGCAGGGAGGTACTCCGGCGGCTATGGCCGATCTGCCGAAAGTTGAAGAGTTGATGTTAAGGGTGATTGAACTTGATGAGTCTACTTATTTCGGTTCGGCCCATCTTGTACTGGGGAGTATCTATTGCTCATTGTCGCCGATGTTGGGTGGTAAACCGGAAGCTGGTCGCCGCCATTTTGAGCGGGCTCTGATTTTGAGTCGGCACCAATTCTGGCCGGCCCAGATTGCTTATGCTGATGGTTATGCCCGGCAAACCTTTAATCGAGAGCTTTTTGAAACGTTGCTCAATGAAGTTATCTCGCAGCCGCTGATCGATAACGAGATGGCAACCGCCAACCGTTTGGCCCGGAAAAAGGCGGCTGAGCTTTTAGATCGGGTTGATGATATATTCTAATGCGGGAATTAACTATTCAGCGTAATCACCTTAAAGCCACTACAAATGGTGCGAACATTGGCTTCGCCCGGCTTCGAGGGGTACACAGCTCAGATCGGCAAGCGGCTTGGCAGCCGCCGCCTGGAGCAATGTCCCCATACCGAGACAGTTTGAAATGTTCTGTAAGGCACTAAAGGAATTTTAAATTATGCGATTGTGGAAAAATAGTTTTGGCTTCGGTCTCCTATGTTTACTTTCTGTTTTCCTCTTAAATTTCTGTACGGTTGTCGGTGTCGCTGAGGCTAAACGGCCAAAATATCTTTTTAAGATGGCCAGCCTGGCCCCCGAAGGTAGCATATGGGCCCAGCGTTTTGATCAGTTTGCCCAAGAGGTCAAAGAAAAGAGCGGGGGAGAGGTTGGTTTCAGAGTCTATCCCGGCGGCGTTATGGGCGATGATCGGGCGATGTTTCGTAAAATGAAGATCGGCCAGTTGCAGGGTGCCGGTTTCACGATGACCGGAATTAGTGAGATTGTATCCGATTTTCGGGTTATGGGGATTCCCTATCTTTTTCAATCCTACGCTGAGGTTGATGAAGTTCTGGGAAAACTGATGCCGCGTTATGTTGAAGCTTTTGCCGAGAAAAATATGGTTCTCATTGCGATTTCTGAAGTTGGTTTCATCTATACGATGTCGACAATTCCGATTTCGACGATTGAAGATCTCAGGAAGTGTAAGTGCTGGGCTCCGGAAGGCGACCCGATCAGTCTTGCTTTCATGGAAGCCGTCGGAATCTCTCCGATTTCACTCTCTTTGCCGGATGTTCTGGTCTCTCTGCAGACAGGAATGGTTAATACTGTTTTTAATGGCTATTATGGGTCGATTATCCTGCAATGGTTCACCAAAATCAAATATATCACTGATGTTCCCTTTGCCTATGCTTATGGTGGTCTGGTTTTTGACAAGAAAGCACTTGATCGATTGCCTAGAAGCCATCTTGCCACCATTAAGCAGGCGGCCGGAAAATATTTTTCTGGAAAACTTAAAGATGATACCCGGCGCACCAATATCGAGGCGTTGGAGACGCTAAAGGCCAACGGGATTAGCATGATCTCGGCCGACCCCGCTGCCAACCCGGTTCTAATCGGGCTTCGTGATCAGGTTGTGGCGGAGAGTGTCGGGAAATATTTTTCCGCCGAAATCTATAATGAACTGATGAGCATTCTCAATAGTTATCGTAAATCACACCCCTGATGGCATGAAAAGAGGTTGTGCTTTTGAAAATTTTGAAAAATCTTGGCTGTCGTTTCAACCAGATTGAAGAGCTCTTTATCTCTCTTCTTCTGCTGGCTATGATTTTTCTTGCTTCTCTCCAGATTTTCATGCGTATCCTTTTTGATAGTGGTTTGGTTTGGGCCGATCCTCTGTTACGCCATCTTGTTCTCTGGGTCGGGATGCTTGGGGCGGCCCTGGCGACCAGATATGGCAAACATATTACGATTGATATTTTTTCTCACCTGTTATCGGCCCGAGGGGCTCTCCGACTCAATCTTGTTCTCAATTTTTTTGCCGCAGTGGTCTGCGGTTTTCTAACTTGGGCCGCCTTTCTGTTTATTAAAAATGAGATCGCTTTTGGCTCTGGGCGAGAGCTTGTCGGTATTCCTGTCTGGGGCTGGAACCTCATCTTCCCATTCGCTTTTGCTTTAATGACAGTGCGTTTTTCAGCTAAAATTTATGAGCATGGCGTTACTTTGTTGCAACCAAAAAGCAACTCTTCAAGATCAATTTCTGGGTCGGCCTGATGAAATTTATAATTTTTGCCTTGGCCCTGCTTGGCAGTCCGCTGTTTGTCGTGATTGCGGCTCTGGCCCTGATCTCTTTTTATGGCGTCGGTATTGATCTCTCGGTTGTTGTGATCGAAATGTCGCGCCTGGCGGACACCCCTCTCTTACTCTCTCTGCCCCTCTTTATCTTTGCCGGGAGCCTGCTTTCGGAATCGGGTACACCGCAAAGATTATTGAAACTTTCGCAAGGGTTTCTGGGTTGGTTACCCGGTGGCCTGGCCGTGGTTTCGCTATTTGTTTGTGCGATTTTTACCGCCTTTACCGGAGCTTCCGGGGTGACGATTTTTGCCGTCGGCGGGATTCTTTTTCCGGCTCTGCTTAAAGATGACTATCCTGAACGTTTCTCCCTCGGTCTCTTAACTTCTTCCGGGAGCTTAGGGCTTCTCTTTCCGCCGAGTCTGCCGCTTATCCTTTACGGGGTTATCTCCGGGGCGCGGATTGACCAACTTTTCCTGGCCGGTATCCTGCCCGGACTTGTCATGTTACTGCTGCTGGCCGGTTATTGTATCCGGCAGGGGCGGGGGGTGAAAAAAACGCACTCGGCGGTTTCAAAGCGTGAAATGGTTGCGGTTTTAAGAGAGGTGATCTGGGAGTTGCCGCTGCCGATTGTCGTCCTCGGGGGAATTTATGGCGGTTTTCTCGTGGTTGGTGAGGCGGCAGCCGTAACCGCCCTCTATGTTTTAGTCGTTGAAGTCTTTATCTATAAAGATATTTCATTATCTCAGCTACCGAAAATCATGGTTCAGAGTATGGTTCTTTTCGGTGGCATCCTCGTGGTTCTGGCCGCCTCAATGGCATCCACCAATTTTCTTGTCGATCAGGAAGTTCCCCAACGCCTATTTGAGTGGGTCAGGGAGTATATTACCAATAAGTATACGTTCCTGATGGTCTTAAATATCTTTCTTTTGCTGGTCGGAGCCTTGCTTGATATCTTCTCTGCCCTGGTTTTGGTGGTTCCGTTGATCGTGCCGATTGCTCAAGCCTATGATGTTAATCTTATCCATCTCGGCATTATCTTTCTCACTAACCTCCAGATCGGTTACTGCACGCCGCCGGTGGGACTCAATCTTTTTCTCGCCAGCTATCGTTTTGAGCGACCGATAGCCGAGCTCTATCGAGCCACCCTGCCTTTTGTCGGTCTCCTTTTACTAACGCTTCTGATTATAACCTATTTTCCTCTCTTAAGTCTGTTGCTGGTTGAAACTTTTGTTGCCGGGTAGAATCAAAATTGACGATGAGACTCTTTATTGCTATCGATCTGCCGAAGAAGATTAAGGACGAACTTGCCCTGATCAGTTTCGGACTGCCTCAAGCCCGCTGGGTTCAGCCGGAGCAGCTTCATTTGACTTTGCGATTTATCGGAGAGGTTGATGGGGCTCTTTTTCAGGAGCTCAAGAGCGCTCTGGCATTGGTAAGCGGCAGCTCTTTTCCTCTGCTTTTGCAGGGCCTAGGCTGTTTCCCGCCGCGCCGGGATCCTCGGGTGCTTTGGGTGGGAATAGAAGAGTCGGCTGAGCTTATGAAATTGAGAAAAAAGGTGGACAGTTGTCTTGGCAAGCTTGGTTTCCCTCCCGAACAGCGTAAATTTTCACCCCACATCACGCTGGCTCGCACCGCAAAAACTCCTTTGACCAGAGTAGTCCGCTTTCTTGGTGATCACGCTCTTTTTCGTCTGCCGGAATTTGTCGTGTCCAACTTTCATCTCTACTCCAGTACCCTGACGCCAAAAGGGGCTCTGTATAGGCATGAGGTTGATTATTTGTTAATGAAGGTGTGAGACTTGGTCAAAATATTTGTCTCTATTTGACAAATTGTTTCTCGTTCTTTCCCGAGATATCGGCGTAGAATTCTCTGATCGATTTTATGTCGGAATCGACGTCTCCGGTGGGGTGGAACAATCCGGCAATGCCGCCCTCCTTCTTCTTGTAATCAATGAACCCCAAAGCGATGGGTACGTTGGCACCGGTTGCTATGTGATAGAAACCGGTTTTCCATTTGTGAACCCTGGATCTGGTACCTTCCGGGGCGTTTACGATTATCATCTCCTTTGCACAATTAAAATGCTCCACGCATTGCTGTACCGTGTTGGTTTTCTTCGTCCTGTCAACCGGGATACCGCCAAGCCATTTGAAAAATCCCCTGAACGGCCATTTAAAGAGGGTATGCTTTCCCAGCCAGTAGGCGCTTAGATCCTCGGCAAAGGCGACAATCAAAAACATGGGAAAGTCCCAGTTTGATGTGTGTGGTGCAGCTATCAGAAGATATTTTTTCCGACCTTCATCCCGGTTTACGGTCTTCCATCCAAGGATATTAAGAATGGAACAAGATATCACCTTCAGGATCGGTTTTATTACAGGTGTGTCGAAAACAGTGTAATGCATAGTTTGAGTTGATTATATTTGATGGTCTCGTAAAAAAGTATTTCTTTGGATTTTCAAGCACAATATATAGTGGTTTAAGACATGCAATAACACGATATGTTGTGGTCAAAAATTAAGTTTTCGACTTCTAAGTAACCGCTTGCAACCACTTGATATTACAAGAGTTTTGCATTGCGCCTAAAATAGGTATAATGTGCGATAAAGTCCATTTGTTATTTACACATATGTGGCCGCAT
>JAYEMC010000045.1:0-5719 GCA_034717935.1 Pseudomonadota bacterium
ATAGTGTATCTCAACTGACCGGTGATATCCGCCTGATTTTAGAGGATAACTTTACTCCGGTCTGGGTCGAAGGTGAAATTTCGACACACAGAACTCCGACTTCCGGGCACAGCTATTTTACGCTTAAAGATGAGCGTGCCCAGTTAAAGGCAGTGCTTTTTCGTCGTCAACGACTGAGTTTGCAATATCAGCCGCAAGAAGGTGACCGGGTTCTGTGCAGCGGGCGCATTAGTCTCTACGAACCTCGTGGGGAATACCAGGTTATTGTCACCAGTCTTGAATTGCAAGGTCTTGGCGGGTTGTGGCGGGCTTTTACGGAACTTAAAAACAGACTTGAACGAGAGGGTTTATTTAAACCGGAACGTAAAAAAAAGATTCCTCTGCTGCCTCGAACCCTGGCTCTGATAACCTCGGCTACCGGAGCTGCGGTTCGCGATATTCTGCAGGTTGTCAGGCGGCGTTTTGCCGGGGTTGAGATTATTATTGTGCCGGTGACGGTTCAGGGTGAGCGGGCGGCTGGTGAGATTGTTGCCGCTTTGGGACTGGTGAATCGTTTTCAACACAAGCAAATTGATACCGTAATTTTGACTCGGGGCGGGGGCTCTTATGAAGACCTGCAGCCCTTTAATGATGAACGTTTAGCTCGGGCGATTGCGGCCTGTGCGATTCCCTTAATCAGTGCCGTGGGCCATGAGATCGACTTTACGATTGCCGATTTTGTCGCCGACCTCAGAGCCCCGACCCCCTCGGCGGCAGCTGAGCTCGTCATCGCCAACCATAGTGAGATGGTTGATCGGTTGCATCATCTGCATCAGCGTTTGTCGCAAATCGGGCGTTATCGAATAATTCAGGAGCGGCGGCGTTTGCAGATGTTGGCGTTGGCGCTGGAACGGGGCGGAGAGGCGGTTTTACTTAAACGCCAGCACTTTGCTGAACTTAAAGTCCGGTTCAGAATCGCGATGCTTTCGCGCTTGCGGATGGTGCGGCAAAATCTGGAGATTCGTGAATATCGTCTCGCCCAAACGTCACCTCTTTTACGGATTAAACCACTTTTCGCAGAAATTGATCTGCAGGAGCAGCGATTGGGGCAGGCGATGCGGCATCTTCTGGCCGGTAATCGACAGCAAATTACGGCGCTTAGTGATCGCCTTAAAGCGGGTAGTCCCCTGGCGGTATTGGCGCGAGGCTATACGGTTGTTGAAAAAGTTGAAAATGATAAGGTGGTGAGCAAAAGTTCAGATCTTATAGTGGGTGATCAATTGCACCTTCGCCTCCATCAGGGGCAGGCTTGGTGCCGAGTTGAAAAGGTGAGTAACAAATGATAATAGCCAATCTCAACCCGGGATATCGGGTTATTTTCTTCCACTTCTTACGCAAAATTTTTGTTTTTCCAGCGCTCATTACGCCAAAATTGCGAAACTCACTCGTTCCTCGTTCAAACAGTCGCAATTTTTTTGGCTCCGTTCGCTGGGAAAAACGACAAAATTTTGCGAGACGTTACAGAAAACAACCCAATATCCCTAGAATTCATCAAAGTAAGTTTATGGTCGGACAGCGGTTTTTTTTTCTCGGTTTGATTTTTCTAGCTCTTTTTTTTCAACCGAATCCGGCAGGGGCCGAAAATGCGGGGTTTGTTTCGCTTAAACAGTCTGGCTATGAGATTTTCCATGCACCGGAAAATCCGGAGCCCGGGCAAGCTCTGGTGGTTGCTCTGCATCTTCAAGACAAAAAATTAGGCCTGGTTGAGTGCCGGCCTTTAAAGATGAGTTTTATCAAGCGCGAGTTCTCTTTAGAGCCGATAGCTAAAGGTTGGCGCGGTGTGGCTGCGGTGCCTTTGGGAACTAAAGCTGGTAGTTATCAATTATCAGTCAGGCTCCAGGGGAAGGATGAACTGTTTTTGACGATTAACGTGCTTGCCCGAGATTACGGTGAACAGCGCTTGACGGTGCCGGACGAGATGGTTACTCCGATGCGCCCTGAAAATCTGCAAAAGATCAAACAGGATCGAAAAAAACTGCGCATAGCCTACGCCTCTTCCGGGGATTCTCTGCTTTTTACGGATGTGGTTCGGCCGCCGCTTTCATCGACCATTACTTCACCCTTTGGACTGCGACGGCTGTTTAACGGTAAGCCCAAAGCTCCGCATGGCGGAATTGATTATAAGGCGGCGGTCGGGGTTCCGATCGTAGCTGCAGCTAAAGGCCGGGTCGTGCTGGCGGAAGAGCTTTATTATAGTGGTAATCTGGTGATTATCGATCATGGTCTTGATATTTTTACACTTTATATGCATCTTAATAAAATATCTTGTCGTCCGGGGGATGTCGTCCAGCCCGGTCAGATTGTCGGGACGGCGGGGAGTAGCGGCCGGGTGACCGGCCCTCATCTCCATTGGGGGGTCAAGGTAGCAGGGGTTTTCGTTGACCCGTTACGCTTTGTTGACGATAGTAAGCATATGCTCGAACTGCCGTGGGAGGCTGAAAATGGCAAAAGCAAGTTTTGAAGATTCGATGAAGAAGCTGGAAGAGGTTGTCGGTAAACTCGAAGGAGAGGAGGTCTCGCTGGAAGAGTCCTTAAAACTCTTTGAACAGGGGGTTAAACTGATGCGTTTCTGCCATCTTCGCTTAAGTGAAGTCGAAGAGAAAGTGCAAACCTTGGTGGCGGATGAAAAAGAGGGTGCCAGACTTGAGGAGTTCAGTGGATGAGTGAGCGCTTGAAAGCTTGTTTGAATGAGTATGTGCCCAAGATAGATGCTTATTTGAAGGGGCTCCAGTTTGCCGATCATATAGGAGTCCGATTGGCGGCTCCTCTAGATGATGCTATGCACTATAGTGTTGATGCCGGTGGTAAACGTTTGCGACCGGTTTTGACGATTATGGCCTATCGCCTTCTGGCCGACGATTGGCAGCGGGCTCTGCCGGTGGCGGCGGCTTATGAACTGATTCATACCTACTCTCTTATTCATGACGATCTGCCGGCCATGGATGACGATGATCTACGCCGAGGGCAGCCGACTAATCACCGGGTTTATGGCGAAGCTATGGCGATTTTGGCCGGTGACGCCTTGTTGACGGAAGCTTTTCGCCTGCTTGCAGAAGAGGTGGAAGCCGATTCCACAGTTGTGGTTAATTTGGTTTCCGGTTTGGCTCAGGCGGCTGGGCGTGATGGCATGGTTGGCGGTCAGGCGATCGATATTTTGAGCCAGAGGGAAAATGATCAGGGAAACATTAATCAACAGAGTGAACTTCTTGAAATCCTGCATCGCCGCAAAACCGGGGCGATGATTACCGGTTCTCTGTTGGCCGGGGTTGATCTGGCTCAGGGTGATCCTTTTTTGCGGGCGCGATTAACCGAATTCGGCTCTGTTATTGGCCTGGCTTTTCAAGTGGCGGATGATATTCTTGACGAAGTAGGTGAAGAGGAGAGTTTGGGCAAAGATATTGGTTCTGATCGGGAGCTGGGGAAATTGACCTTTGTCTCCCTCTTTGGCCTTGAAGAGGCTCGTTTGCGACTCGCCGACCTGCATCGGCAGGCGCTTTTACTGCTTGAACCTTTAGGTGAAAAAGCCGATAGCCTTAAGGCTTTGGCCGATTATATTGTGGAGCGGGATAGATAATGGAGCGAGTACATATCATCGGGTGCGGGAAATTTGGTTATCGGGCGCTTGAATATTACGCCAATAAAATAGGCTCTCAAACTCTGGTTCTGGTTGATTCTGATAATGATAATCTGATTTCCGGGCAGAAACTTTTAGCTTCGGCAAACAGAGCTTTTTTAACCAGTAGTTTGGATGCGGTTGACTATCTTGTTACCCTTCTCGAAGATTTCGAGGCTCTGCGAAATGACTGGATTATTCCCACGGTACCACTCCATCTGGCTTTTGCAGTTTTGTGCCGAATCAGCCAACGGCAACGGTTACCCTGGGCAACCCTGCCTTTGCTGCCCAATCTTTTCACTGGAGAGCGGGACGAGGTTTACAGCAGTTTAGCCGATTTTCTCTGCCCCTCAGACTGTCCTCAGCCTCGAACCCACTGTTTCCATACCGGAAAAAAACGTGATCCTTCTCTGCTCAATCTTCTGGCCCGCCTTGAGTATCGCCGGCCGGGGGGGCAAGGAGTGAAATTGCCTTCTCTGATCTTGCCCAGCACTCAGATCGGCCCCGGTCTTGGAGGTTTTCCTCTGCGGCGTCTGCAACGGATAATATCATTTGTTAGTGATCGTTGTCCCGGCCCGCTACTTTTCAGTACGGCCTGTCGTTGTCATGGAGTTACTAATATTTTAAACGGTACTAACTCAACTTTATGACTTCAATTAAGTTATTGATATTTAAATTAAAATTATGTCAAAACCTAAACGGGAAACTCTGAAAGAACGCCGCCGGCGAGTAAATAATCTGATCTTGCATTTGTCACGCCTTTATCCTTTTGCCAGTTGTGGGCTTGTTTATCATAGCCACTTAGAGTTGCTGGTAGCGGTCATTTTATCGGCCCAGTGTACTGATGTTCGGGTTAACCAAATTACTCCGGCACTTTTTGCCCTCTACCCAGATACCGGCTCTTTTGCTCGGGCTCCGCGATCCGAGCTCGAAGAGGCGATTAGAAGTACCGGTTTTTTTCGTCATAAGGCAAAAAACATTCAACTTTGTTGTCAGTTGCTCTTGAGTCGGCATGGCGGGCGGATTCCGTCATCCTTGCCTGAGCTGGTTAAACTCCCCGGGATTGGGCGAAAAACCGCCAATGTTGTTTTAGGGGAGATCTATGGCTTGCAGGGGGTTGTGGTTGATACTCATGTCAAGCGTTTAAGTCGTTTATTGGGTCTGACTAAAAGTGAAGATCCGGTCAAAATTGAGCAGCAGTTAATGAAAGTTGTGCCGGAAAAGGCCTGGAATCTTTTTTCACTTCTGTTAATCTATCATGGGCGCAATCTCTGTCCGGCCCGGCGTCCGGGCTGTGAAATTTGTCCGCTGGTTAATCTCTGTCCGGCGGGACACGATAAAGTATTCTCCTGATGTCAAATTTGACCATTATTGATATTCCGAGTCCCAATTATGACAGCCGACCTCCTGGTACAATAATCGATCTGGTGGTTGTTCACGCTATCAGTCTGCCGCCGGGCAAGTTCGGTACGGGACGGGTTATCGATTTTTTTACCAACACTCTTAATCCGGTTACGGATCCATATTTTTCCAAAATAGCCGGGCTTAAGGTTTCGTCCCACTACTTTATTGAACGTCAGGGGCGGGTCATTCGCTTTGTGGCTGACGAAAATCGGGCCTGGCATGCCGGGGTCAGCCATTTTCAAGGGCGCGATAATTGCAACGATTTTTCTCTCGGTATTGAACTTGAGGGTGATGATTTTAATCCTTTTAGTGAAATTCAGTACCAACGGCTGAATGAACTCTTAAATTTTATAAAATTTCGCTGGCCGGCTGTGACAGGTGATCGTATTGTCGGCCATTGCCATATCGCAGCGCAACGAAAAAGTGATCCCGGGCCTTTTTTTGATTGGGGTAGAGTCGGGTAGAGTAGGAGTAGAGCTTGTTTGAGGAAGAGATCAACCAGTTGTTGATGGTTGGGATTATCGGGGAGAGCTTGTCGGATTTTGAACGCTCGGCCTGGCGGCGCTACCCTCCGGGCGGGGTGATTCTTTTTGCCCGTAACTGTGTTGATCCGCAAAAAACCAAGATTTTAATCGCTGAAATTCAGGATATTTCAATTAAATA
>JAYEMC010000046.1:0-5708 GCA_034717935.1 Pseudomonadota bacterium
GATCAGTGTATTTTGGTGTAGGTAAAGAGAGGAAAGTTTTTAGGTTTTTCACCTACAGAGAGAAAACTACAGACAGAGGAACAATCAGAGCAAATCTTTGCCCCACTTTATTGACTTCATAAATTTTGGCTATTATACTGATAACTATTGATACTGCGACAGTAACTTATGGCCTCGGTTAAAGGAGGTATTCATGCAGATTGACAGCTACATAGCCGCCACTAAGGCCAAGCCCGAACTGCTTGAGATGATACGCCTCATTGACGACAGCGATGACACTATAGCTATCACAAAAAATGGCATACCCAAGGTCGTCGTCATCTCCATGGATCAATACGAGGCTATGCGCGAAACTATGACAATCATGGCTGACGAAGATATAATGGAGCAAGAAGGGGAAACATTGCTTGATTTAGAGAAGTTGCTTTAATCGTTATGACACCCGAAATTCCACCCAAAGGACAGCGTAACGAACCAGTTCGGCGCCATGTTTTAGTTCGAGTTTGCCCTTGAGTCGTTCCCGATAGGTGCCGATAGTTTTAGGACTGACATGGAGTTTTTCGGCAATTTCTGCCGCCGACAGCCCTTTGCCGATAAAAGTTAGAACCTCCAGTTCCCGGTTGGTCAGGCGATTGGTGGCCGAGATGTCGGCAGGGCCCGGCTTACCGGTCAACTTGCCTACCATCTTATTCATAATTTTGCTACTGACGTAGATGTTGCCGGCCAGAATATGACGTAAAGCCTCAATCACCGATTCGGAGGCCTCCTGTTTCATAATGTAACCTTTAGCCCCGGCCAGAATACATCTTTCGGCATGAATCGCCTCATCGTGCATGGAGAGAACCAACATCGGGATCGGGTTTTTGCCTCGATCAATCTCTTTGATAAGATCGATGCCCTGGCTCTCTTTTAAGGAGAGATCGACAAGAATCAGATCCGGCTGCAAACGCTCTATCGCCTCAAGAGCCACGGTGGTATTATCAGCATTACCACAGACTTTAAGATCCTCTTCCTGATTGATCAGCTCACTCATTCCAAGGCTGAAAATCGGATGGTCTTCAACAATAAAAACCGTGCTTTTTGTCGGATTCAGCTGGTTGTTTTGATCATGCTTCATGATAATTACCTGTATGGGGTAGACTTAAGACAATTTTCACCCCTCTATCGGGAAGATTGTGAACCGTCAAAGTGGCCCCGATTGAGTCGGTTCTGTACTTTAAAATACGCAGACCCAAACCTTTAGGGTTCGGCTTTTCCGGCAGCCCCCGACCATCGTCGACGATTTCAACGAGCAAACTTTCCGCAGTTGCCGCCAGGCGTATTGAGATGTTACGAGCCTCTCCATGCTTGACGGCATTATGAACCGCTTCATGAACGATATAGTAGATATGGGTGGCAACGGTGTTATCTTCAAGCTGGATCGTCTGCTCACAGGTAAAATTACAGGCTACATCATAGATCTCGGCAATATTTTCAGCCATTTCAGCCAGCGAAATCTCCAGGCCGCGAGCTGCGGGTTCAACCGGCATCAAACCTCGGGCCAGACTTCTGGTCTTGCCGATACCCTCTCTTATGAAACCTCTTATTTTATCAGCCGAAACGGCTTCCGAGGCTTGCTCCTTATCGAGCTTGTCTTGCAAGACTTTGGTGAGGACTTCAATGCCGATAAGATGGGGGCATAAGTCATCGTGGAGAATCCGGCCAAATTTCTGTTTTTCTCGTTCGCTGATATTTAAGAGTTCGTTTTCCAGACGCCGACGCTCGCCTATCTCTAATTGCAGATTGTTGTGATAGGCTTCGAGCTTCTCCATAAAAATATTAAAATGCCGGGCAAGATGACCAATTTCATCATTGGGGGCCTGTGACATACGAACCGAGAGATCGCCGGCGGTAGCGGCCGTGAGACGAGCGATGAGTTCGCGCATCGGCCGAATGATTGAGGAGCTGATCAACAAAGTAAGCGGTAGAATCAACAATAAAGTCACAGAAACTGCGGCAATGATGATGGTTCTCACCTTCCCAAGAGGGGCATAGATCTCATCCATATAGCTGGATGAAGCGACTATCCAGTCATATTCGGGGATGTAGTTGAAGATCACCAGTTTTTCACGAAAAATCTCCTCACCGGGATTTTTCCAAGTGTAAGTAATCTTCCCATTTTTGCGTTTGCAAAGTTCCTGCACAAAAAGTTGTCCCTCACTGTCAACCACATCGAAAACGTTACCTTTAATAAGCGGATGGACGACCACATTACCAAGGCTGTCGAGAACAAAAGAGTAGCCCGATTTGCGAAAGCGCATGGCCAGAATACTTTCTCGAAAATCAGAGACTTTGACCAGTTCTTTGAATTCATCCCGATAGGCGGAGACCGAGATAATCCAGTCCCAGGGGGCAAAATAGCTCATATAGAGAGCTTTTGATCTTTTTTCAGCCTCCCCCGGATTGCGCCAGCCATATTCTAAGTAGCCCTCTTTGCGTTTTATCTGCTCGACCACAAAATCGATCGTCGAAAAATCACGTCCGGCAACCGATGCGTTGGGGTGTACTACGGCAATTCCGGTACTGTTGACACAGTAAAGATAGCCGGTTTTGCCGATTGTCTGACTAAAAAAAATCTGCGCCGCCTGTTCTTGAGCTGCACTCTCACTAAGCTCACCGGAGAGTTGCTTGGCATGAATATATTTGACTATCTCAAGATTTTTTTCGGCCACCGAACGTAAATAGTTTTTAATCGACACCGAAGCTGTGGTGCGCACCATATTAAGAATGGCAGCTGTCGATTTCTGCAACTCGCGCTCGATATTGGTTTCAACCGTAGTCCGCATCAGAGAGTAGATGATAAAGCTGCAAAGCAGGATGGAAAGGATAAAGATGGCCGAATAACCACCAAAGAGTTTGGCCCGAATATTGAGATTGCGGAAAAATTTTATAAAGTGATGCATGACAACTAGAACCTGACCGAAAACCTGACAATTTTCTTGAGTGCAACTATTGAATCCATTGAGGTTGACAGAAGTTCAATATCATGCTCATTGTTTGATATCAAGTCCGTAAAAATTGAAAGTAACTGTCCAGCTAACCCGGATAATCTGGGGACAAAACCTGATTCTCCGCAGGAAATCGAGATTGTGTACCCTGATTATCCGCTACCGGCTCCGGAATTTACTTTTATTGCTTGACGAATCAGCTTCTCTTGTGTATCTCCCCTACCTAACGTTAGTTACAAATAGTTTTTCATGGTTTTATCACAACTTGGAGAAGAGATAATGTTGAAAATATTTCACTGTCTGATTGTACTTCTTATAACTATCACCGGAGCCGACCCGGGCTGGACTGAAACTAAGAATGATAATCAGCCGCCCCCAGTTAAAGCGACCCCGGTTACTGCCACCTCGGTGACCCGCGATACGGTAATTATAACTGAAGAGGCGATGGGCTGGATTGAAGCAAAAATCAATCCTACAGTGGCCGCTGAAGTCTCCGGACGCATCCAAAAAGTTTACGTTGATACGGGCCAGATAGTCAAAGCCGGCGACACCCTGGTAACAATTGACAGTGAACAGCAGGAGCTCGAAAAAGCGGCCTTGCAGTCGGATGTTGACCGGCTTGAAGCCCTGATTGTCAATCAGAAACGGACGCTTGAACGTTACCGGAATCTCTTGGCTAAAAAATCGATCTCCCAGGAACGTTTTGACAATGCCGAGGTCAAACTGATCACGCTTAAAGAGCAGTTGGCGGGCGCTTTTTCCAGACTTTCAGACAATCGGCGACGCCTGGCCAAAACTTCAGTGTTTGCCCCGGTCGGCGGCTGGGTTGAAAAAAGATTTGTCTCCGAAGGTGATTTTGTCAGGCCCGGCACCCCGATCCTGCAGATGGTGACCGATCAATTTTTTCGTATCGTCCTCCCTTTCCCCGAAAATGTTGCCGCTAAACTTAGCCCGGGCCTTGAAGTTAAACTCACATCCCCACTCAGTCAAGAGCGCATAATTAACGCCGAAATCGATCAAATCAGACCGGCCGTAAACATCTACAGCCGCGCCCTTGAAGTAATTATTTATCTTGAAAATCCGGGAGCCTGGCGGCCCGGCGGGACGATCAACGGTACCGTCATTATCGAGCGCCGTGAAAACGGCATTCTGGTTCCGGCACAAGCGATTGTCCGGCGCCCGGCCGGCGAAGTTGTTTACCAGATCGAAAACCGGATTGCCCGCCAGCGTCAAGTGATTACCGGCCAACGCCAGGGCGATCTGGTTGAGATCGCCAGCGGTCTCAACGGCGATGAGCGAATTATTGTCGACGGTGCCGGATTTTTAACTGATGGGGCACAGGTAGTGGAGAGAGAGCAATGAGTTTGCCTGGACTCTCCATAAAACAGCATGTTTTAGCGATTATGCTGAGTGCGGTGATTATCCTTTTTGGCCTGGTCAGCTATAACCGAATCGGGGTTGACGAGTACCCGGAGATCGATTTTCCGATGGTCTCGATTACCACCACCATGATCGGGGCCGATCCCGATATTATCGATACGACGGTCACCAACGTTATCGAAACTTCAGTAAACTCAACCCCCGGTATCGAACATATTGTCTCTCGTTCCGCTCCCGGAGTTTCCGTCGTCATTGTCAAGTTGAAACTAAACCGTGATGTTGATGTCGCCTTTAATGAGATCCAGGCCAAAGTTAACCAGGCCTTGCGCGACCTGCCAAGGGAGGCGGATCCCCCAGTAGTTGCCAAAATGGAGATCGGAGCGGCGCCGGTAATGTGGCTGAGTCTCTCCGGCGACCGGACTTTGCAGCAGCTTAACCAGTACGCCCGAAATGTGGTTAAAAAAAGGTTGGAGTCGATTGAGGGGGTCGGTGAGGTCCGGCTCGGCGGCAAGCGTGACCGCACTATTCGAATTAATCTTAACCCGGAAGCCATGGCCGGTCTCGCCATCACCATCGGCGATGTTATCAGATCATTTCAAACCAATCATCTGCAACTGCCGGGCGGCTATCTCGTCGGCGGAATGACCGAGGATCTGATCAAACTCAACCTGGAATTCCACAATGTCGAGGAGATCGCTAATCTGATTATCGCCCACCGGGGTGAAGCCGCGATCCGCTTAAAACAGATTGCGACAGTGGTTGACGGCCTCGAAGACAACCGCAAACTGGCCCGCTATAACGGCCGGCCTTGTGTCAGTCTCGGCATCGTCAAGGTTACAGGTTCAAATACCGTCGCTATTGTTGATGCCGTAAAAGTGAAGTTGAAACATGAAATCACCCCTCAATTACCGCCGGGGATGCGCATACAAATTGCCGCAAATGACGGCGATTTTATCGAAGAATCGGTGGCTGCCCTAAAAGAACATATTCTCATGGGAACCCTGTTTGCGGCCCTGGTTGTTTTTCTTTTTCTCAAATCATTTCGCTCGACTTTGATCATCTCGACTGCGATTCCCATCTCCCTGCTCGGAGCGGTTATGGTGATGTATTTCGGGGGGTTCACATTTAACAAGATGACCCTGCTGGCTCTGCTCCTGCTCATCGGGGTCGTTGTTGATGATGCCATTGTTGTGCTCGAAAACATTTTCCGCTTTCGCGAGAAATATCCGGAGATGAGCCCGCACCAAGCGGCTCTGGAAGGAACTAATCAGGTGCTTTTTGCGGTTCTTGCTGCCACCTTCTCCCTGGCCTGTATTTTTGCCCCGGTTATCTTTATGGGAG